>NZ_BAABIB010000016.1:0-1048 GCF_039542405.1 Amycolatopsis dongchuanensis | reverse complement strand
CTGTTTCCGCTGGTCAGTGGGCTGTCCGGTGATCTCGGCGCTTGTTGACGCTTGGTGTCACTGACTGTGCTCTCAGTGATCTCGGTGTCTGGTGTCGATCCCAAGTGTTCCGGCGAGCCATCAGGCCGTGACGCAGTGCGGCGTACCGTTGGCTTACGGTGTCCGCCGGGCTCGGCCTCATCGCCGACAACACCACCGCCCGACTCAGCGCCTTTGGCCTGGGTTTTGATGCCCGGACACTTTGGGATGGGACATCCGGGCATCTCTGATTCCTCGTGTCGTGTAAGGATTGCCCATGCCATCCACACTCACCGGATTACTGCTATTTCTGACATTGTTGCTGCCGGGGTTTATCTTCGTGACGACATTGCGTCGGGAACGGCCCGAAAATCGCCCGTCCGCGCTGAAGGAGACAGCGACGATCGTGGCGGCGAGCGTTGTGTCCGAGCTGTTCGTACTCGGCGTGTTCGCGGTCATTTCAGCGTTGGCTCGTTCGTGGACACCGGATATTGGTCAGCTGATTGCTAAACCTCAGGACTACCTGGTTGTCCACTACCTGCGTGTGTTCGAGTGGACGGTGGGACTGTTCGTCGCCGCTTGCAGCGTCGCGTGGGTGGCAGCGCTGGTCATCCGCCGCAGGCCCGCGCCTCCCTCCGGCATGTCGGCTTGGTGGCTGCTGTTCGAGCAATACAGACAGGGCCGCCACAGACACGTCGGCGTGATGCTGGATGACGGCTCCTACCTACAAGGCCAGCTCATCTCCTACAACGACAGCGCGGACGACAGCCCTGACCGCGATTTGGTGCTGATGGCGCCGATCACCTATCGCCACCCGAAGACGACCGAAACGACAGAGTTGGATTGTGGAGCCGCATGTGTGTCCGCCCGCCACATCGTGGCCATGACAATTGCCTACGTACCTGCGCCGGCTAATCCGTCGAGGTCGCCTCTGGTTGCGGGGGGACAGGCGGCGACTGCGGCTTCTCCTGGCTAGTGCCTCTTCAAGGAACGTTGACGTGGTAACCGTGTCGCGTGGACATCCGGGCGG
>NZ_BAABIB010000015.1:0-12573 GCF_039542405.1 Amycolatopsis dongchuanensis | reverse complement strand
CCACAGCGCAACCAGCGGCAAACCCCCGATCACCCGCCTGACCAACCTCCCTGGACACCACACCTAGGTCAGCCGCTTCCCCACCACCACCCTCCGCCGACACGCTGCGCGTGACAGTAGGCTTTCCGGGTGAGCCTGACTGACCACCTGCTGCGGGGCCTGTCCCCGGCGCGCCCGCTGATCACGCACTACGACGACGCGGCCGGGACGAGGGTCGAGCTGTCCGTCGCGACGGTGGCGAACTGGGCGGCGAAGACGGCGAACTGGCTGGTCGAGGAGTTCGACGTGGAGCCGGGCGACGAGGTGGCCGTGCGGCTGCCCGCGCACTGGCAGACGGCCGGGGTGCTGCTGGGCGCGTGGTGGTGCGGCGCCGACGTGGTGCCGGAGTCGGCGAGCGCGCGGGTGTCGTTCGTCGCGCCGGGCGCGCCCGTCACGGGCACCACCGCGGTGGTCGCGCTCGACCCGATGGGGCGCGGGCTGACGTCCCCGCCGCCGGACGGCGCGCTCGACTACCTCGCCGAGGCCCGGCTGGCCGGTGACGCGTTCAGCCCGATGCTGCCGATCGCCGGTGACACGCCCGCGCTCGCGGGGTCCACTGTGGACGAAGTGCTGTCCGCCGCGCGGGCGCAGGGCGTCCCGGAGGGCGCCCGCCTGCTGTCCACTGTGGAGTGGTCGGTGCCCGGAGGGGTGCTGCGCGGGTTCCTCGGGCCGCTGGCGGCGGGCGCGCACCTGGTGCAGGTGTCGAACCCCGACCCCGCCAAGCTGGCCGACCGCCGGCGCGCGGAGCGCACGACGGCCGACCTGCTGGACTGAGTTTCTACGCGGTCTGGAGCTCCTGCCGCTGGGCGCGCCTGCGCCAGAACAGGACGTGGTCCAGCGAAAGGCGGCCGCCGTTGAAGCCGAGCGCGAGCGCGCCGGCGGCGAGCGCCAGGACGAGTTCGTAGCCGCCCTGGCCGGTGAGCCCGTGGTCGAGGTGGACGAAGAAGATCGCGCCGACCATGTCCACGGCGAGCGCGACGCCGAGCACGGGCAGCGCGAGCCCGAGCATGAACGCGATGGCGCCGACCGTTTCCACGACGATCAGGAACAGCGCGGAGAGCGTCGGCAGCGGGATGCCCATGCCGGTGGTCATCTGGGTGACGCCGTCGAGGCCCATGTCCCACTTCTGGAGGCCGTGCGCGAGGAAGACCACGCCGACCCCGATGCGGCCGAGGAGGGCCGTCACGTCCTGAACCCGTGCGTACATCGGTTCCCCATCCCGTTCAAGTTTCAACTACGTGATCCGACCATACCGGCGGTAGGTGAAAGCGGGGTTAATTTCCCACCGGATGCGGCTTTCAGGTGTTGGCCGGCTTCTCGATCAGCAGCACGCACGCGACCACGCCGGCGAGGAACCACCAGGCGTCAGCGTTGGCCGCCGCGGCGACGATCCCGAGGACGACGGCCGCGAACGCGAGGACGGGAGTGGCATCCTTCGCCATGCCTCCAGCCTGCCCTATCTCGCATAGGCCGGACGTGTGAAATCGGGTGGCATCATCGGGAGATGTCGCCACAGGTGTACGACCGGATCGGGCAAGGCTATTCGCGGGGACGCCGGACGGAGCCCCGGTGGATGGCCGCCATCGAGGCGGCGCTCGCGGACGCCGACTCGGTCATCGACGTGGGTGCGGGCACGGGGTCGTACGAACCGCCCGGCCGCACCGTACTGGCTGTCGAGCCCTCCGGGGAGATGCTCCGGCAGCGCGAGCCGGGTCTGGCTCCGGCGGTGGCGGGCGTCGCCGAGCACCTGCCGGTGCGTGACGATGCGGCCGACGTGGCGATGGCCGTTCTGACGGTGCACCACTGGAACGACTGGCGGCGAGGGCTGGCCGAGCTCCGGCGCATCGCCCGGTGCCAGGTGGTGCTGGCGTACGACACCCGGCTCCACGCGGAGTTCTGGCTCGTCCGGGAGTACATCCCCGAGATCGCGGAGCTCGAACTGGCCCGCCCGTCGGCCGACGACATCGCGATCGAGCTCGGCGCGCGGGAGGTCACGGTCCTGCCGGTGCCGTGGGACTTCCACGATGGCGTGTTCCCGGCGCACTGGCGCCGCCCGGAGGCGTACCTGGACGAGCAGGTACGGCGCAACTGCTCCGCGCTGGCGCAGGCCGACGAGGCGGCGGTGGCCCGCGGCTTGGCGCGGCTGCGCGCGGACCTCGCCTCCGGCCGGTGGCAGGAGCGGCACGCGGACCTCCTGGAACGGGAGGAACTCGACGTCGGATTCCGGTTGATCACGGCCGGAACTTGACGCCTACTCGGCCCGCAGGGCGAAGAACAGGAAACACAGGCCGGTGGTGAGGGCGCGGTACTCCTCGGGGAACAGGTCTCGTGCGGCGGGCGCGGGCTGCGGTTCGCGGACGACGTCGATGCGGAAACCGGCCGAGGTGAAGGCGTCGGTCATCGCGTGCAGGGGCCGGGTCCAGAAGCTCATCGGCATGCTCTGGCCGCCCATCGTCCAGACGAAGGACCAGCGGTAGGTCGCGAAGTAGTCGGCCTCCTGCCCGGCGAGGCGCTGGATGCCGTAGGCCACGAAGGGGTGGTCGACCGAGACGAGCAGCCGGCCGCCGGGCAGCGGGTTGGCCAGGTCGGCGACTCGCAGGTCCACGTCGGCGCCGAGCCGCTGCCGGGCGAGCTCCAGATCCCGGCGCTCGCGTCGATCCCGGTCACGGTCGCCCCTCGATCGCGCAGCGCCGCGGACAGCGGGCCCGAGCCACAGCCCGCAGGGCGAGCTCCAGCGGATCGGCACACTCTGGCACGGACCTCCTCAGGGAATCAGCCGGTTCGTGAACCCCGCTTCCGAAAGCCTCCGGTAGGCGCCAGAAACCGCGGCAGGCACTTCCTGACGAATCGCGTATCCGCGCTCGGCGTACAGCGTGATCCGCTGCGTGTCCCCCACCAGCATGTTGATCACCCGGTCCACGTCGCCGATGGACTCGACGTACTCGTCCAGCGGCTGCCGCCGGGATGCGCAGACGACGTCCACCTCCGGCCAAAGCTTCTTGCACGTCGCGTACGCGCGGCGCTGCTGGTACGGGCGGCTGATCAGCGTCACGGACCGCACCTCGATCTCCCGCTCTTCGAGCAACCGGCGGGTAAGCGTGATGTTCTCGCCGGTGTTGCGGGCTTCGGCCTCGACGAGGACAACCCGGTCGGGTACGCCGAGGCGGAGGGCTTCTTCCCGGTAGTGCACGGCTTCGCCGCGCGGGAAGCGTTCGACAGTGGTGGGAGCGTTCGCACCGGTGAAGACGATGAGCGGGAACATGCCCTGGTGGTACAGCTCCCCGGCGCAGGTCGCGACGCCGAGATCATGGCTGCCCAGCCCGATACCGACGTCGGTGGGCCGCAGCTCGTGGTGCAGGTCGTGGTAGTCCCACAGCGTTTCGACGTCGGCGCGCAGCTCCGCCGGGATGCGGGGCGGGGCCTGATCCGAGACCCCGCCCACCGGACTCAGCCCTTCAGCAGCTGCCGGGCCATCACCATGCGCTGGATCTGGTTCGTGCCCTCGTAGATCTGCGTGATCTTCGCGTCCCGCATCATGCGCTCGACCGGGAAGTCACGGGTGTAACCGGCGCCGCCGAAGAGCTGCACGGCGTCCGTGGTCACCTCCATCGCGATGTCGGACGCGTAGGTCTTCGCGGCCGAGGCGAGGAAGCCCGAACGCGCGTCGCCCCGCTCGGAGGCCGCCGCGGAGGCGTACACCAGGTGGCGGGCGGCCTCGATCTTCATGCCCATGTCCGCCAGCATGAACTGCACGCCCTGGAACTCGGCGATCGCCTTGCCGAACTGCTTGCGCTCCTTCACGTACGCGACCGCCGCGTCCAGCGCGCCCTGCGCGATGCCCAGCGCCTGCGCCCCGATCGTCGGGCGCGTGTGGTCCAGCGTCGCCAGCGCCGTCTTCAGGCCCGTGCCCGGCTCACCGATGATGCGGTCCGCCGGGATGGTGCAGTTCTCGAAGTACAGCTCACGCGTCGGCGAGCCCTTGATGCCGAGCTTGCGCTCCTTCGGCCCCACCGAGAACCCGGGGTCGTCCTTGTGCACCACGAACGCCGAGATGCCGTGCGCCTTCTTCTCCGCCTTCGGGTCGGTCACCGCCATCACGGTGTACCAGGTCGACTCGCCGGCGTTGGTGATCCACGCCTTCGCGCCGTTGAGCACCCAGTGGTCCCCGTCCAGCACCGCACGCGTGCGCATCGACGCGGTGTCCGAACCCGCCTCGCGCTCCGACAGCCCGTACGAGGCCGACGCGCCCGCCGCGATCTCCGGCAGCACCAGCTTCTTCAGGTCCTCCGACGCCGACAGGATGATCGGCTGCGTCCCCAGCTTGTTCACCGCCGGGATGAGCGACGCCGACGCGTCGACCCGCGCGACCTCCTCGATCACGATGCACGCCGCGACCGCGTCCGCGCCCTGCCCCTCGTACTCCTCCGGGATGTGCACCGCCGAAAAACCGGCCTTGACCAGGGCGTCCCTCGCCTCGGACGGGTACCGCTCCTGCTCGTCCACCTCCGCCGCGTACGGGGCGATCTCCTTCTCCGCCAGCGCGCGCACGGCGGCACGCAGCTCCTCGTGCTCCTCGGCCAACTGGTACAAGCCCGACACCGGCGTCACCCTCCTCACGGCGAAACTGTCCCATCGATGTTAGCGCTCGTTCACGCCCCGCTTTCTGTGTCGTAGGCCGCATCTTTCGCCTTATCGTGTAGTGATGCCGATCACCATGCCCGCCGGAGTGCCTGGCTCGCTCGACTACCCTGAAGTCCCCGTCGGATCGATCCTCGCCGGTGCCGCCGCCCGCTACGGCGACCGCGTCGCGTACCGCCACCACGACCGCACCCTCACGTTCACGCAGGTGCACCGGGCGGCGTGCCGGTTCGCCCACGCCCTGCGCGCACACGGCGTCCAGCCCGGCGACACCGTCGCCATCCACGCCCCCAACTGCCTCGCCTACCCCGTCGCGTACTACGGGATCCTGCTGGCAGGCGCCACCTTCACCCCCGCCAACCCGCTGCTGCCGCCCGCGGACCTCGCCGCTCAGCTGGCCGACTCGGGGGCCGTCGCCGCCGTCACCTTCGGCAAGGCCGCGCAGGCGCTGGCCGCGGTGCGGGACCGGACGAGCGTGCGGCTGGTCGTCGAGGCGTCCGAGGTCGACGAGTTCTCCGTGGGGCAGCCGGAAACCGCGCCCGACGTGGAGATCGACATCTACGACCGTCTCGCGCACCTCGCCTACACCGGCGGTACCACCGGCCGCTCCAAGGGCGTCGAGCTGCCGCACCGGAACGTGGTGGTCAACTCGCTGCAGTACGCGTGCTGGGGCAGCGGATCGGTCCCGGTGCTCGACGCGGACGGCAACCTGACGCTCGACCAGCGCGGCAGCGAGGAGGAGTACCGCGGCAGGCTCGGCACCGGCGTCGCGATCAACCTCACCCCGTGGTTCCACGCGATGGGCACGATCGGTGGCCTCAACGTGCCCATGCTCAGCGGCACCACGATCGTCCTGCAGGACGGCTTCGACCCGGTGCGCTACCTCGCCGACGCCGAACGGCTGCGCGTCACGCAGATCGGCGGGGCACCCGCGTTGTTCGCCGCGCTGCTGAACTGCCCCGACTTCGCCACGCGCGACCTGTCGTCGGTGCGCTCGCTGACGTCGGGCGCCGCTCCCCTGCCGCACGAGATGCTCCGCGCGCTCGCGCGCCGCTTCCCGGACGCGGTGATCAACGAGGGCTACGGGCTCACCGAGGTCACGATGGGCGCCACGAGCGGGCCCGCTTTCCGCTCGGGCACGCGGAAACAGGGCACGGTGGGGGTGCCGGTGTTCGACACGGAGGTCAAGATCGTGCCCGCCGAGGGCGGCGAGGACCCGCTGCCCGCCGGGGAACCGGGCGAGGTGTGCATCCGCGGCCCGCAGGTGATGCGCGGCTACCACAACCGGCCCGAGGAGACGGCGGCCGTGCTCGTCGACGGCTGGCTGCACACCGGTGACGTCGGCGTGCTGGACAAGGAGGGCTACCTGTCCATTGTGGACCGCAAGAAGGACATGCTGCTGTACAAGGGGTACAACGTCTACCCGCGTGAGCTGGAGGAGCTGCTGATGGCGCAGCCGGGCGTGCGCGCCGCGGCGGTCGTGGGCCGCAGGCGCGCGGACGTCGGCGAGCTGCCGGTCGCGTTCGTCGTGCGGGCCGGGGAGTCCGTCAGCGAGGAGGCGCTCCTGGCGGCGGTGAACGACAACGTGTTGCCCTACAAGCGGATCCGGGAGCTGATCTTCGTGGACGAGATCCCGGTGTCCGCCGCGGGGAAGGTGCTCAAGCGGGAGTTACGAGCCCAGCTTGGCGCGTAGCGCCTCGTCCTTGTCCAGCACCAGCTTTTCCAGGTCCGCCTGGAACCGCGCCATGCGCTCCCGCAGCGCCGGGTCGTGCGCCGCCAGCATCCGCACGGCGAGCAGCCCGGCGTTGCGGGCCCCGCCGACGGAAACCGTCGCCACCGGCACACCCGCCGGCATCTGCACGATCGACAGCAGCGAGTCCAGCCCGTCGAGGTACTTCAGCGGCACCGGCACGCCGATCACCGGCAGCACCGTGGCCGACGCGACCATGCCGGGCAGGTGCGCGGCGCCGCCGGCCCCGGCGATGATCACCTTGAGGCCCCGGTCGGCGGCGGTCTTCGCGTAGTCCAGCATGCGCTGCGGCGTCCGGTGCGCCGAGTACACGCCGACCTCGTAGGGCACGCCGAACTCGTCGAGCGCCTGCCCGGCGGCCTCCAGCACGGGCCAGTCCGAGTCGCTGCCCATGATCACGCCGACCTGCGGGCTCATCATCGCTCCTTGCCGTGGATGTCGTAGCCGTCGAGCCATTCCGCGTGCGACAGCCAGTGCGCGGACAGGGTCGCCCTCGTGCGCAGCTCCGCCATGTCCTGGCCGACGAAGTTCACGTGCCCCAGCTTGCGGCCGGGGCGCTCGCCCTTGCCGTAGAGGTGCACCCGGGCCTCGGGGAACCGCGCGAACAGGTGGTGCAGCCGCTCGTCCGGGCCCATCTTCGGGGTGGCGGGCGCACCCAGCACGTTCGCCATCACCGTGGGCGCGAGCAGTTCCGTCGAGCCCAGCGGGTAGTCCAGCACCGCACGCAGGTGCTGCTCGAACTGCGAGGTGCGGGAGCCGTCCATGGTCCAGTGCCCGGAGTTGTGCGGGCGCATCGCCAGCTCGTTGATCACCAGGCCGCCGTCGGTGTCGAACAGCTCGACCGCCAGCACGCCGACCACGTTGAGCGCGTCGGCGATGCGCAGCGCGAGGTCCTGCGCCTCGTCGACCTTGCGGGCGGTCAGCCCCGGCGCGGGCGCGAGCACCTCGGTGTTGATGCCGTCCTTCTGCACGGTCTCCACGACCGGCCAGGCGGCGCCCTGCCCGAACGGCGAGCGGGCGACCAGCGCACACAGTTCGCGGCGCATCTCGACGCGGCGCTCGACCATCAGCTGCGTGCCCGCGGCGAGCAGCTCGGGCACCAGCGTGCGGGCCTGGCCGTCGGAGTCCAGCATCCACACGCCCTTGCCGTCGTAGCCGCCGGTGGCGGCCTTCAGCACGACGGGCCACGAGTGCTCGGCGCCGAACTTCAGCACATCGTCCACTTCGGACACTTCGGCGAACGGCGGGCACGGGTAGTCCTCCGCCGACAGGCGTTCGCGCATGATCAGCTTGTTCTGCGCGAAGGCGAGCGCGTCCGGCCCCGGCCGGATGGGCACGTCCTCGTTCATCGCGAGCACGAGCAGGTGCTCGCCGGGCACGTGCTCGTGGTCGAACGTGAGCACGTCGACGGTCTTCGCGAAGGCTTCGAGCGCTTCGAGATCGGTGTGGTGGCCGATCGTGACGTCTGCGGCGACCATGGCCGCGGCGTCGTTCTCGTTCGCGGCGAGCACCCGCAGCGACTGGCCGAGCGCGATCGCGGCCTGGTGCGTCATCCGGGCGAGCTGGCCGCCGCCCACCATGCCGACTACCGGGAGACCCGTGCGTTTGTCCACGGCTGGAGCTTAACTGCGGCGCGGAGCGCCTCCTTGAGGGGCGGCGGTCGGGCATAGAGGGAGACGCAGCTCACGGACTGCGAGCCCGAGGATTCCCAGCGCTGCGGCCAGCACATACGCGTTGCCGAGCAGGGACCAGCCGAGCCCCCACGTGAACTCCGTCGTCCCGCCGTTGGGCACCAGCATCACCACGCAGCTGCCGAACAACACCGCGACCGCCGCCGCCCAGACCCACCGGCGCTTCGTTCCCAGCAACGCCAGCAGCGGCACCGCCCACACCCAGTGGTGCGTCCACGACACCGGCGACGCCAGCAGCCCCAGGAACGCCGTCACCAGCAACGCCGCCAGCGCCTCGCCGCGGGCGTGCAGCCGCCGCACGAGCCACACCGAAGGCACGGCCAGCACGGCCGCGATCAGCAACGCGACCTTGCCCGACCACACCGCGTCGTGCGAGGCGCGGTGCACGAGCCCGTTCAGCGACTGGTTGAAGATCCAGTGCACGCCGCCGATCCGGTCCGGGTCGAACGCGGCGTGCGTCCAGTACTCCAGCGCGTCCCGCGGGACCAGCGCGAACATCAGCGCCTGCAGCCCGGCGAACGTGCCCAGCGCACGCAGCCCGTCCCGCCACCGGCCGGTCACGAACAGGTGCGCCACGAAGATCAACGGGGTCAGCTTCACCGCCGCCGCGATACCGGTCAGCACCCCCGAAAACCGGTGCCGCCGCCCCAGCACATCGACGACGACCAGTGCCAGCAGGACCAGGTTGACCTGCCCCAGGAACAACGTCTTCCACACCGGCTCCAGCGCCAGCGCCGGCACCGCGAGCACCAGCGCCCGCCGCGCGCACACCCACACCACGACGGCGAGCGAGACCACCGACACCGTCGTGACGATCCCCCACGCGAGCCCCGGCGGCAGCGCGGCGAGCGGCACGAACAGCAGCGCCGCCGCGGGCGGGTACGTGAACGGCAGCGCGACCCACGACGGCAGCGCCGCCAGCCGGTCCAGCGTGTACAGCGGCTCGCCGTGCAACAGGGTCAGCGCGCCCGCCCGGTACACCGCGCTGTCCGCGCCCAGCCGCCACCCCGCGAGCCAGGCGCACACCCCGGCCGCGAACGCCGCGACGGCGAGCAGGCAGGCCAGGAGCCGCCCGGGATCAGCGGACAGCCGGGGAGTCGACATCGCCACGCTTGCGCTGCCGGGCCCACCGCGTCACGAGGACGGCCGCGAGGACGAGGGGCATCAGGATGTAGGCGTTGCCGAGCACGCTCTGCCAGAACTTCCAGTGCAGCTCGATGTTGCGCCCGTTCGGCAGGAACAGCAGCACGCAGCTGATGAACACCGCGATCACCGCGCCCGTGCCGAACCACCGGCGCCACGCCGTGCCCGGACTGGTCTGCGGCAGCCGCGAGATGAGCAGCACGATCAGCGGCACCGCCCACACCCAGTGGTGCGACCACGAGATCGGCGAGGCCAGCAACGCGAAGAACGCGCTGACCAGCAACGCGGCCAGCGCCTGCCCGCGGCGGTGGAAGCGCAGCATCAGCCAGATCGCCGGGATCGCGAGCAGCGCGCTGATCCCGATCGCCGCCTTCGACGCCCACGGCGCGAGGTCGGTGACGCGGTTCATCAGGCCGTTGAGGGACTGGTTGCCCGCCCAGTGCACCGGGCCGATGCGGCCGGTGTCGGAGATTGTCTTGGTCCAGTACCGGATGGTGTCGCCGGGGATCAGCAGCAGCATGAGCAGCTGGAGCCCGAGGAACGTGGCGAGCGCCCGCGCCGCGTCCGCGCGCTTGCCGGTGAGGAACAGGTGCACCACGAAGATCAGCGGCGTCAGCTTCACGGCCGCGGCGATGCCGACCATGACGCCTCCGCCACGCCCCCCGCGAGCCGTCACGACGAGGACGTCCACCACGACCAGCGCCATCAGGATCAGGTTGATCTGGCCGAGGAACATCGTGCGCCAGACCGGTTCGAGCCCGAGCATCAGCACCGAGAACACCAGGGTCGCCCGCGCGGGGGAGGACCACCAGCGCGGCACCCCGGCCGCGGGCTTGGGCAGCGAGCCGATCGCGACCCGGATCACCAGTGCCATCGCCAGCACCGAGATCGCCGTCAGCACCCCCCACGCGACCTGCGTCGGCACGACCGCCATCGGCACGAACAGCAGCGCCGCCGTCGGCGGGTACGTGAACGGCAGCAGCGCCCACCACGGCTCGGGGGCGAGCGTGCTGGAGTCGTACAGCGGGTCCCCGTGCAGCAGCGTCAGCGCACCGGCGCGGTACACGGCGTTGTCCACGCCGAGCCGCCAGTCCAGCAGCCAGCCGACCACGCCGAGCGCGATCGCCAGCACCGGCACGACGGACAGCAGCAGCATGGACCTCGGCCGCATCGACAACCGGGTGAGCGAGGTCCGCAGCGCCAGGCGCGGCGGCGTCGCGCGCGTGAACGGCTCACTGCCGGCAGCGGGCACTGACTGGGTCACCCTTCCAGGAAAGCACGGATGAGCATCGGCCTGCGCACAAGCCCCGGCCATCGCGGGCCTGAACGGGACGACCGGGTCAGGACCGGGCGAGCCGCCGCAACAGGGCGCACGCCCCGTCGTGGGTCGGGGGCAACCGGACCAGCCGGATGCGGGGGTTGGTCAGCTCGGCCAGGTGCGGGTCGACGGACAGCCGCTCGTGCAGCGCGCGCCGCAGCAGCACCGCCTTCGACGCGATCCCGCCGTCCCTCGGCAACACGGCGACCAGCGTCGACGGGCCCGCGGTCGCGATGCTCTCGCCGCCGTCGAGCACGCTCCGCAGCGCCTCGGCGAGCAGGATCATGCCGGTCACCCGGTGCCAGCCGGCCACCTCGGACAGGTCGAGGGTCACCACCAGCAGCGTGTGGTCCTCCGCGGCCGCGCGGCCGATGACCTCGGCCTGCCGGTAGATCTCGCCGAGCCGGGTGCGCAGGTAGGCGGCCGTGGGCAGGCCGGTCAGGGAGTCGACGACCTCGATGCGCGCGAGCTGGTCCATCGCCACGTCCGCCCACGCCAGCGCCGTCACACGGAGCAGCCGGGCGGGCAGGGCGTCGACATCCGGGGCGACCAGCCCGTCGTCGTCCCCGGTGAGCACGGCGTGCAGGGCCGCGACGTCGGCGAGGACCTCGGCGAGCCCGGCGCCCGCGTGCGCCCTCGCCCTGGCCAGGCCCGCCAGCGCGTCCTCGGGATCGCCCTCCAGCGCCTCCGCGCACACGGCGTCGACCTCGGGAAGCGCCCAGTCGCTCGGGAAGCGCCAGCCGGCGGCGAGGCTCGCCGTCCGCCACTTCGCACGCAACTCCCGCAGGGAGCGGCCGGTTACCGGGTCGGTGAACGCACCGCGCGGTCTCCAGCTCCGCTGCCGGGGACTGCCCCCGTCGCCGGCTGGTACATCCACTCGCGACCGTCCTTTCGTCCACACTGCCGATCTCGTGACGTCCGGAGGTCTCTGGTATGACGCACCGGCCGTCGCCGGTTTCCCCGGGTGATCTTGTTGCACTCCTGGGGGCTTCGACGACCCCGAAGGGTGACGTGTTCGCCGAGTTCCGTCACACTGATCGCTGCGCGACGTCTGGTTCGACGAACGGTGCCGCGATCACCGTTCGTCCCAGCCTGGACTGAAGGAGAGCAGTGTCCACCGTTCCCGCGGGTTTCGACGAGAAGAGCGACGCCGAGCTGATCACCGCGGTGCGCAACGGGGACCTCACGGCGTACGGCGCGCTCTACGAGCGCCACGTCGGCGCCGCCTACAACCTGGCGCGCCAGCTCGCGCGGTCGAAGGCCGAGTCCGACGACCTGGTGTCCGACGCGTTCGCCAAGGTCCTCGACACGCTCCGGGCCGGCAAGGGCCCCGACAGCGCCTTCCGCGCATACCTGCTCACCGCGCTGCGGCACACCGCCTACGACCGCACGCGCAAGGAGAAGCGGCTCGACCTCAGCGAGGACATGACCACGCTGAGCGGCGCGGGCGGAGCCGCCACCGACGCGCTGACCGTCCCGTTCTCCGACACCGCGGTCGCCGGGCTCGAACGGACCATGGCCGCGAAGGCGTTCGCGCGGCTGCCGGAGCGGTGGCAGGCCGTGCTGTGGCACACCGAGATCGAGCAGCAGAGCCCCGCCGAGGTCGCGCCGCTGCTGGGCCTGACCCCCAACGGCGTGTCCGCGCTCGCCTACCGCGCGCGTGAGGGGCTGCGGCAGGCGTACCTGCAGGTCCACCTCGCCGAGACCTCCGCCGAACGCTGCCGCGCGACGGCCGACCGGCTGGGCGCCTGGACCCGCGACGGACTGTCCAAACGCGAACGCGCCCAGGTCGAGGCGCACCTCGACGAGTGCGAGCGGTGTCGCGCGCTGGCCGCCGAGCTGGCGGACGTCAACGGCGCACTGCGGGCCGTCGTCGCCCCGATCGTGCTGGGCGGTGCGGTGGTCGGCTACCTCGCGGCGACCGGCGCCAAGGCGAGTGCCGCGACGGCGACGGTCGCCGCGGCGTCGGCCGGTTCGGCGGGCGGGGCCGCGGG
>NZ_BAABIB010000014.1:0-3001 GCF_039542405.1 Amycolatopsis dongchuanensis | reverse complement strand
CAACATGATCAACTACCGGACCGGCCAGCCGCCCACCGGGTTACGAGACATCCCTTAGGCTTACCACTATCGGTCCACCTGGAGCCTCCTCGTTCCAGACAGGATCGGGCAACGCGAGGTTTCGCCTGTTTAGAGCCGCCGCCTCAGGCCGCAGAGCCGTGTAATACATCGTGGCAAAGAAGGCGACTGATCTCGGACCACTCCGAGGGACTTCCCTGACAGCGGCAAGCAGCGTCCTCGCCTGGGTCGGATTGGGCACAGCACGCTTATCAACCTTCCGCCTACCCTTTGGCATTGAGGTCCACTTGACCTCTTTCAGCGGGTTCGAGTCGACAGGCGCAAACGGCTTTCCGTCGAGTCGCCGGGTAACAGCTCGCTCCAACTCCCGAAGCGTGTCTGCTTGCAGCACACTCCTGACAGGGAGGGAGTACTTCGAACACCAGCGGAGCACCTCGTCAACCTCACGCGGTAGCTCCTCACTACTCCGCAGCTCAGTGTTATAGGCCCACTGACGAAGAGCAGAACGGACCTTCTTCGCCTCCGGAGACTTTTGGGACTTCGGCACAAAAGCGGGCATCACACGAATCAGCGCTTCGGCGGTCGTTTGACGGGCTGTCGCCGCCGAGACTGGCCACTTCATATCCACATATCGACAGGTCAGGTCAAACCACGACATGCCTTCGCTACTACGAAGCGGATCTCGGCGTCGGCGAACTGGAGTGCGGCGACCGCGTCGGCGACGTCGGTCGGGTGTAGATCTGCGCCCGGGTCTTGGCCGCCCCGCCGGCCTTGAGAGTGGTCAGCACGATCCCGAGCAGGTCGACATCGAACCGTTCGAGCGTGCCGGTCACGTCGAGCTGGCCCGCGGCCAGTGCGGCGTCACCGACGGACTTCGCCGCGGCCTCGACAGGCTCGTCGGCATCGAACAGCCATCCCATCAGCGGATACACCAGATGCACGAGGTCAGCACGCGAAATCTCGCTGCCCCAGAGCCCGCAGCTGCCCGGCCACGTCGTGATCAGACACAGGAAGGTTGACCAGGGCAAGCGCGGCCACCACTCCGAAAGACATCTTAGGCGTTCAACGCGCTGCTGCGATCTCCCGGAGCACGCGCCTACTACGACCGCCAGCGCGCCCGCGGCGTCGGCCACAACCCCGCCCTGCGCCAACTGGCCAACCGGCTCGTCGGCATCCTGCACGGCTGCCTCAAAACCAGCACCCTCTACGACGAGACGACCGCCTGGCCGCATCATGTCAACTCGGCTGCGGCTTGACATTCAAGCTCCTCTGGGTCATCACGGCGTCGATGAGTCGGTCGTTGTGGACGAAGCGGGCCAGGGCGGCCTTCTTCTTCCCGGAGGCGCGGGTGATGGGGCTGGTGCCCGCGTAGTTCTTGCGGGCCTTCGCGCTGGCGTAGCGGTGCGGGTCGTCGCCGAACTGTGCGAGCACCCGGGCGCCGAGGATTGCCCGCGTCGCCCTACCCGGCCGAGCTGGCGGCCACGGTCGTGATCCCCAAGGCGAGCGTGACCGTCTACGTGCGCAACCTCGTCGCAAAAGGGTTCATGCGACGCGAGATCGACGACGCGGTCCTGCGGCGGCACCGGCTCGTACTGACCGCCGAGGGTGAGACGGCGCGACCGGGCGCTCGCGGCACTCGCGACGGAGTTCGACCGCAGGCTCGCGAGGATTGCGTCTCGCGATCGCACCGAGCTATGGCGGATCCTCCTGGCCCTGCTCGAGCCCGAGCAATAGTTCGTCCCGGCCGGAAGCCGTTCACGGCCAGGCCCCACCCGCGCGGGTGGGCGCGCCTCGGGCAAGATGTGCCGGCCAGGTCTTGCGTCGCGACTCGCGGAAGGAGGCGATGAAGTGTTTCGCGAAGTCCCGGTGCTTCCGGTGGTAGTTCCCCTCGCGGCAGCGATCTTCCTGACCCTGCTGTGGTACCTGCATCGCCGCGAGCGCCTCTCGGTACCGCGTGCCGCCGTCGCTCTTGCACTCTGTGTCTACGCCGCCGGTGTCGTCGCGAACACAGTGTTCCCGATCTTCTTGAACAAGCCCGCCCGCAGCGCGTTGTGGAAGGTCTACCTCGTGCCGCTCGCGGACTACGAGGTCGGCGACGCGGTGACGAACATCCTGGTCTTCGTACCTGTGGGGATACTCGTGCCGCTGCTTATAGGCAAAGCTTCCTGGTGGCGCGTGGCGGCCCTGGCAGCGGCGTTCAGCCTGGCGGTCGAGCTGGCCCAGCTGGTCACGGGGAACCTCTTGGGCGGCGGCCATGTGGCCGACGTGAACGACCTGCTCTTCAACGTGGCCGGCGCTGTGCTCGGTTTCGGCCTGTTCTCCGCGCTGTCTCGGGTGCCGGCCGCTGCCGTTCACATCAACCGGTTCCGCTGGCGCTGACCCGCGGCCCGGAGGCGCAGAACGGACGGGGGCACTTGCCGAGGGCACCACCGGCAGGCGGGCCACGTGGAAGGGGTCCGTGACAAGTGCCCCCCCGCTGGGTCAGGCCCGGGCGGAGCCCGACCAGTTGACCAGCAAACCGGAGAGCACGGATTCGATGAGCACGCGGTAACTGCGGTCGACATCGCGGGGCAGCCCGAACGCGCCTGAGCTTTCCAGACTCGCGAAACCGTGCATCGCCGACCGCAAGGCGCGGGCGGCGTCGATCGCGTCGGTGTCGTGCAGCCCGAACCCGGCGAGGATGTCCAAGAGGGCGCGCAGTGATTCGTCGCTCACGCGTCGGTCCTCCTCGTCGTCCGCCGCGGGTGCGTGAAGGGAGGCCGCGTAGCGGCCGGGGTGTGCCAGGACCCAGCGGCGGTACGCGTCGGCGAACGCGTAGATCGCCGACGCGCCCGCCTTGCCGACCGCCGCTCTGGCCGCGGCGCCGCCGAGTTCACCCCCGGTGGTCATCGCGAGCACCCTGCTCGGGGTTGCAGCGCAGCCCGAGCCTCACTGCTGGTCCGTTCAAGGACGGGGCGCACCTTCCACGGCGGCAGGGTCGAGG
>NZ_BAABIB010000013.1:0-11856 GCF_039542405.1 Amycolatopsis dongchuanensis | reverse complement strand
CCGGCATGCTCCGCATCCTCCCTGGGATCAGAGCCTGCACCGCACCCGGGGCGCATCACGGTCTACGGGATGCTGGTGCTGATCGCGAGCATTCTGCTCATGGGGTACGAAACACTCCAGACTCGTACCTCCGTGAAGGAAATAGCGCCGCGAATCGTCGTCGGATTCCTGGCCGGAGCACTGTCTCTGTGGATTTGCACCAAGGCCATCGACATCGCCAACGCGTTGGCGAGGGCGGTAATGGGCGGGGTAGTCGAATTCGCTGCGGGTGAGACTCTGAAGAACCTGATTCTGAGTCCGCTCAACGGCGGCTTCTTCCTCATCTTCATCGGCATCGTTCTCGTCGGAATACTCGTCGCGTTGCTGGTTTCCTACATCGTGCGGGTCGGGTTGACGTTGCTCCTGGTCGCCGGAGCGCCACTGGCGCTGATGTTCCACGCCTTACCACAGACCGAGGGAATCGCCAGAACCTGGTGGAAAGCGGTCGGTGCCTGCCTGGCCATCCAGGTGGCCCAATCCCTGACCCTGGTCACCGCCTTGCGCGTGTTCCTGGCCCCCGGCGGCTTCACCATCTTCGGCACCACCGTAAACGGGCTGGTCAACCTGCTGATCGCGCTGGCGATCCTGTACATCCTGTACAAGATCCCGTTCTGGCTCCTGTCCTCCCTGCGGGTCAGCAACGGTCGTTCCCTGGTCGGCTCGGTTGTCCGGACCTGGCTCGCCTACAAGACTTTCGGCCTGCTCAAGGGCAGGAGCGCCCGTGCACCCGCTGACAGAACCGAACCCGCTGGCGCTCGGCAACAGCGGGCCGACCGGTCGATTCACCCGGAGCCGGGCAGACTGCGCCTGCGTCGCCCCACCCAGCCGGTCTCGCCATCCCGACGTTCACTCGCGGACGAGCTGAACGATCCAAACCGGGTCATGCCGTATCAGCGACCGGCTGACCCGCGTGACCCCGCACTGTTCGGGCGACGGGGTGGGATCAACAAGGACGCCCGGCCGCCGCGCCGCGTCGAGGGGGCGCTCATCCCGCCGGAACCAGGCATGCTCCCCCTCACCCTGCGCCCGAACCTCCCGACGCGTCCCTACCGCGCGAACCCCGGACGACGCTCGTTGGCGGACGACCTGGCCCAGCCTCGGCGCCCATCCACGTCCCCTCGCGACCCGGGCCTCCTGCTGCGGAACGGGCGGATCAATCCCTCGGCTCGTCCTCCGCGGCGGCTGGATCGCCCGTTGATCCCTCCGGAACCGGGCATGCTGCCGCTCACCCTGCGACAGCCGAAGTCGCCGCCGCAGACTCGGGCCACCGAAGAACGCCGCCGCCCGCATGTAGCGCCCCGACAGCCCGCCTTGTTCAACGAGCGCGGGAAGCCCACTCGCTCCGCGCTGCCGCTCCGTCGCGTCGCGGCCCCACTCAACCTGCCAAAGCTCAACCCGCCCCGGCCGAGCACTCGCCCAGACGACGCTTCCTGAGGACCCGTGACCATGACCCACCCCGTAAGGATCCCGTCGGACGTCGACCGCGACGACCACATCCTCGCCAACTTCACGGCCCGCCAGGTCGCGGTGCTCGCCGTGGCCGGGCTCGTGCTCTACGGCGGGTGGCTCGTGACGAAGAGCTTCCTTCCCACCGTGGCGTACCTCGTCGTCGCCGTCCCGGTCGGCATCGCGGTCATCGCCGTAGTCGTCCTGCAACGCGATGGGCTGCCGCTGGACCGGCTCCTGCTGGCAGCCGTCCGGCAACGGCTCAGCCCCCGCCGCCGGGTCACCGAAGGACCGCCCCAGGCGGTGCCGGAGTGGTTGGCCGACGCCGCGGGCGAGACCGCGCAGGTCGCCACCGGCGGCCTCGATCTGCCGGCCACTGGAATCGGTGAGACGGGCATCGTCGACCTGGGTTCCGACGGCGTGGCCTTGATCGCTGTCTGTTCGACGGTGAACTTCGCGTTGCGGACGCCCGCTGAGCAGGAGGCGCTGGTGGCAGCCTTCGCCCGCTACCTCGACTCCTTGGCAGCGCCCGTGCAGGTCCTCGTCCGAGCAGCGCGTCTCGACCTGTCCGAGCAGATCGACAACCTCGAGCAGCGCGCGCCTACCCTCCCGCATCCCGCGCTGGAGCAAGCCGCCCGCGACCATGCGCGGTTCCTGTCCCAGCTCGGGGAGCAGGCCGACCTCCTGCGACGACAGATCCTGCTCGTTGTCCGGGAACCCCTCCAGGTCGAAGCCATGACACGGCCTCGGCGCAAGCGGGCCGCGATCAGCGACGCTGCTCGCAGGTCCGCTGCGCAACGGCTTGTCCGCCGCGTGAACGAGGCCACCGAGTTGCTGTCGGGAGCCGGCGTCGCGGTCACCCTGCTCGACGCGGGCCAGGCGACGGCGGTGCTCGCCGCGGCCTGCGACCCCGACAGGTTGCTGAACCCCACCGCCGGCCTTGCAGGAGCCGATGACGTGATCACCACTGCGCCGGATCTGACCTGGGAGCCCGAAGGGGGTTGAGGAAGCATGCTTCGACGTAGTCGTCCGAGGTCCGGGCGTTCGAGCGTGTTCACTCCGGACGCGGTCGAGGTCGGCGCGAGGCACGTGCAGGTCGGCGGAGAGTGGATCGCCTCGTTCGCCGTGGTCGGCTATCCTCGGGAAGTCCACGCCGGCTGGCTGCAGCCGCTGCTCTCGTATCCCGCCCGGCTCGACGTGTCGCTCCACATCGAGCCCATCGACCCCGCCGTCGCGGCAGGCCGGTTGAAGAAACAGCTGGCCCGGCTGGAGTCGAGCCGCCAGCACACCGCACAGCACGGTCGTCTGCTCGACCCGCACGTCGAAGCCGCGACCGAGGACGCCTACGACCTGTCCTCCCGCCTGGCGCGCGGCGAGGGACGCCTGTTCCGGCTCGGGCTCTACGTCGCGGTGCACGCGGCCACGGAAGCCGAGCTCGCCGAGGAGACCAGCGCGGTGCGGTCGCTGTGCGCGTCACTGCTCATGGACGCAAAACCGACGACCTACCGGAGCCTGCAAGGGTGGGTCACGTCCCTGCCCATGGGCCTCGACCTCATCGGTATGGCCCGCACCTTCGACACCCAGGCCCTCGCCGCCGCCTTTCCCTTCACCTCCCCGGATCTCCCCCCACCCGACCCGACATCCTTCGCCGCGCCGTCGGGCGTCCTCTACGGCTACAACCTCGGTTCACAGGGTTTGGTGCACTGGGACCGTTTCTCGTGCGACAACTACAACTCGGTGATCCTGGGACGAAGCGGATCGGGCAAGAGTTACCTGGTCAAGCTCGAAGCCCTCCGAAGCCTGTACCAGGGCGTCGAGGTCGCGATCATCGATCCGGAAGACGAGTACGCACGCACCGCTCGGGCCGCTGGCGGAACCTACCTCCCGATCGGCACCGAAGGCATCCGGATCAACCCCCTCGACCTCCCCGTCCACACGCGTTCGGACGGGCGCAGAACCGCCCCGGCCGACGCTCTCACCCAGCGCAGCCTGTTCCTGCACACGTTCCTGTCAGTCCTGTTCGGACACAAGCTGTCGGCGGAAGAGCGCGCCACGGCGGACCAGGCGATCAGCGCCACCTACCGGAGTGCGGGCATCACCGATGACTCCCGGACCTGGACCCGTCCGGCGCCGCTGCTGCGCGACCTGCGGGACACGCTCGCCGACCACGGAAACACCGGCGCGTCGATCGCGGAGCGGCTCCATCCGTATGTGGACGGCGCGTTCCGAGGTCTCTTCCACGGCCCCACCACCACGGCACTCGAAGGCCATCTGCTGGTGCTGTCGCTGCGGCGCCTGGCCGACGAACTCAAGCCGGTGGGCACCCTGCTCACGCTCGACGCGATCTGGCGCAAGGTGAGCAATCCCGCACTGAGCCGCCCACGGCTGGTCGTCGTCGACGAGGCGTGGCTCCTGATGCAGGAACCCAGCGGCGCGGAATACCTCTGGCGCATGGCCAAGTCCAGCCGCAAACGATGGACCGGCCTGACAGTCGTGAGCCAGGACGTCGCCGACGTCCTGGCCACCGATCTCGGCAAGGCAGTGATCAGCAACGCGGCCACCCAGATCTTGCTGCGGCAAGCCCCGCAAGCGATCGACGACATCGTACGCACCTTCGTACTGTCCGAGGGCGAACGGCAGTTCCTCCTCGCCGCCGAACGCGGAACCGGGCTGCTCGCCGGCGGGACACAGCGGGTCGCGTTCGCGGCAGTCGCCTCCGAGGGTGAACACGCGCTGATCACCACCGACCCCGCCGAACTCGCCGCGAGGCCTGAGCACACGGCCGACTGGAGTGATTCAGTCATCGACCTCGGTCCTGCCGAGGAGCACACCTGACCGGGACATGCGCCCCGCCCCCTTCTTGAGGTCGCCCATGCCTCCTTTTGACCCGTGGACCGCAGTTCACGCGATTCTGGTGTTCACCGCGTCCGCCGGAGCCCTGACGCTCCTTCGGTTCTGGTGGTGGCGCCGCTTCCAGGCGGCTCTGCGCCGGAACGCACGGCTCATCACCGTCCTCACGCCACCGGCCGTCGCTCCGGCAGACGCGCAGGCGTTCTGGTCCAACCTCGTCGGGCTGCTGCGTCCGCGGTGGGCGAGGTTTCTCGGGCGACAACCGCATGTCGCCATGGAGTTCAGCTTCGGGCATGACGGCTTGCAGATCCGGCTGTGGGTGCCTGGATCGCTACCGCCCGGCCTGGTCGAGCGCGCCGTCGAAGCGGCGTGGCCTGGTGCCCGAACCACCACTGCTCCGGCGACGCCGCACCTCTCCGTCCCTCGCCACGCTGTCGTCGTCGGAGGCACACTTCGGCTCGGGAGACCGCAGGCCCTGCCCATCCGCACGGACTTCCCCGCCGATCCGCTGCGCGCGCTCCTCGGCGCCGCGACCGGACTCGGTTCCGACGAGCACATCTACGTACAGGTACTCGCCAAGCCAGTGACCGGACGCCGGGTCGGACGCGCGAAACGCGGTCAGTCCAGCAGCCTGACCGGCCGGATCCTCGACGGTCTCACGCCCGGCGCCTCCCCGAAGCCGGCACGAGATCCGCGGGTGAGGCTCGAAACGAACGCGCAAGACCGGGCGATCGTGGACAAGCACCGGGGCAACATGTTCGACACGGCAATTCGCTACGTCGTCGTCGCCACTGAACGACGGCTGGCTCGCGGGCGCGCCCATGCGATCGCATCGGCCTTCGCCGGCTTCGCCGGACACAACTACTACCGCCGCCGGCGGCTCCGCGCGCCGCTGAAGGCGCTAAACCTGCGTCGGTTCCGCGGGGGTGACCTGTTGTCGATCCCCGAACTCGCCGCGATCGCTCACCTCCCGCTCGACGAGGCCCTACCCGGCATACGGCGAGCCGGAGCGCGCGCCGTGTCACCGCCACCGGAAACCCCGACCATCGGACCGTCGATCAAGCCCCTCGGCATCTCCGACGTGGGGCATGCCCGCCCGGTCGGGCTGCGCGTCTCGGATTCCCGCCACCACGTTCACCTGCTGGGCAGCACGGGCAGCGGCAAGTCGACGCTCCTGGCGAACCTGATCCTCGCCGATGCCGAACACGGCCGCGGCGCCGTGGTCATCGACCCCAAGGGCGACTTGATCACGGACCTGCTCATGCGCGTGCCCGAGCGCGCGATCGACCGGGTCGTGCTCTTCGACAGCGATTCACCGGGACCTGTCCCGTGCCTGAATCCCTTGGAAGGCCCGAAGGACATCGCCGTCGAAAACCTCGTGTCCGTGTTCGCCCGCGTCTTCTCCGCGACCTGGGGACCACGGACCGAGGACATCCTGCGAGCCGCGTGTCTCACGCTCCGCGCGGCGGACGAAAGCCCCGCGCTGACGGCACTACCCGGGTTGCTGACGAACCCAGCCGGCAGCAGCCGCCACCGCACCGCTGTCCGGCACGATCCCGTGTTGCGTGGCTTCTGGGAGTGGTACGAACAGCTCTCCGACGGCAGTCGCGCGCACGCGATCGCCCCGCTGCTGAACAAGCTCCGGGCACTGCTGCTGCGGCCGTTCGTCGTGCGCGCGCTCGCCGCCGGACCATCCACAGTCGACATGCGGCAGGTACTCGACGGAGGCCTCTGCCTGGTCCGCATACCGAAAGGCAACCTCGGCGACGACACCGCCCGCCTCATCGGCTCGCTCGTCGTCGGCCGAGTCTGGCAGACCGTCACGGCGCGATCGGCCACCCCTCAACGCGAGCGACGGGACGCCGCGCTCTACGTCGACGAGGCCCACAACTTCCTGAACCTGCCCTACACCATCGACGACATGCTCGCCGAAGCCCGGGCCTACCGGCTGTCGATGGTGCTGGCGCACCAGAACCTCGCGCAACTGTCGCGCGAACTCCGGGAGGGGGTCTCCGCCAACGCGCGAACCAAGATCTACTTCTCGTCCTCCCCGGAGGATGCCCGGGAACTCGCCCGCCACACCGCGCCCCGGCTGACCGACTACGACCTCGCTCACCTCGAAGCCTTCCACGCCGCCATCCGGCTCGTCGTCGACGGTGAAGAGAAACCGGCCTTCACCGCGATCACCAACCGGATGCCGCCTGCCGTCCGCGGCCGGGCCAAGCAGGTTCGTCTCGCCGCCGCGCGCAACATCCGTACACCTCCGAACGCCGGCAGCACCGCACAACGGGCACCCGACCCGCGGCGTGCCGCCTGAACTCACGGAGCACCCTCATGCTGAACTCCCGCACCCCGCAACACGACCTCCGTACGCCGATTCCCCGGCGAGCGGACCTTCGAGCCGCTGTCTCACCCCGTCACCACGCGATGCTCTCCGCCCACCTCACCGTCCGGGATCGCTGGATCGCCCGCATGGTCGCCGAGCACCGGGTTCTCACCTCGACCCAGATCACCGAAATCGCCTTCCCTTCACGCCGAGCCGCGAACCTCCGCCTGCACCAGCTGTTCCGCTGGCGAGTCCTTGACCGGTTCCAGCCCTACATCGGACGCGGACGGGCACCCATGTTCTACGTCCTGGACGCCGCGGGAGCCCACATGCTCGCCTACGAAGACGGCATGGACCCGGCCGCACTCCGCTTCCGCCCGGAACGCTCACTGGGCATCTCCCACTCCCACAGGCTGGCGCACCTCCACGGCGTCAACAGCTTCTTCACCCCGTTCATCCACCACGCGCGCTCGAATCCGGCCGCGCACCTGGATGCCTGGTGGCCGGAAACACGCTGTACCCGTCACTTCGGCGACCTTGTCCGCCCTGATGCGTACGGCCGGTGGCGCGAAGACCGCCGCGGGATCGAGTGGTTCCTCGAATGGGACACCGGCCACTACCAACTGGCCCGCCTCGCGGCGAAACTCCATGACTACGCACGGCTGACGTCTGCCACCAAGATCGTCACACCCGTGCTGATGTGCTTCGCCAGCCCCCGGCGCGAGGCCCACGCCCGGAGCATCCTTGCGGCAGCGCTACGCGACTTACCCCGGCCGGACGAAGTCCCCGTGGCCACCTCGAACGCGGTGCTGATCGATCAGCAGCACACGGCCGCCGCCGCGGTTTGGCTACCCATCGACGGACACGTCCCCGGCAGACTGCGGCTATCCGAGCTGGCGTCTGCCTGGCCGCATCTCGCCCCGCCGACGGGAGCGGCCTCCGACGATGCCGAAAGCGGCGATCCGGTGCGCCTGCGGCCACCACCCGCCATGCCACCGTGGGACCAAACCGCCGAGCTGACCTGGCGGAAGCAGCCCACGGACCCGCGATGATCAAGGCTCTGCTCGCCGCCGCGGTCGCCATCGTCGGCCTCACCGCTTTCACGGCCTCGGCGATCAGCGGGGCCGCGTCCGCGGTGCTCGGCTCCGGCAGCGGCAGCCAGCCGAGCACCACAGCGCTCGCCGACATCCCGCCCGACTACCTCGAGCTCTATCAACTTGCCGCCGCGACCTGCCCCGGACTCGACTGGACGATCCTCGCCGCGATCGGGAAGGTCGAAAGCGATCACGGCCGAAGCCAGCTTCCCGGCGTCCTCACCGGAGAAAACTTCGCCGGCGCGGGCGGCCCCATGCAGTTCCTGCAAGCGACGTGGGACCAGGTGACGGCTCGCCACCCCCTCCCGCCCGGCGGCGCTACTCCGCCCTCCCGCTACAACCCCCATGACGCGATCTACACCGCCGCGGCCTACCTCTGCGACTCAGGCGCCCGCGACGGCCGAGACATCCACGCCGCGATCTTCGCCTACAACCACTCCGATGCGTACGTGAACCAAGTCCTCACCCAGGCGCAGGACTACCGCTCAGCCGCACCGACCTTCGCGCCGGCGTCGTCCCCAGCCGCGCAAGCAGCGATCAACTACGCCCGAGGCCAGCTCGGCCTCCCCTACGTGTGGGGAGGCGACGGCCCCGCTGCGGGGGACGCAGGCTTCGACTGCTCAGGGCTCACGCATGCCGCCTACGAAGCAGCCGGCATCGAACTCCCTCGCACCGCCCAACAGCAGTACAACGCCGGACCGCTCGTCCCCGCCGGTGCCCCACTGGCTCCCGGTGACCTGCTGTTCTTCGGCACCCCGAGCCGGGTTCATCATGTGGGCATCTTCATCGGCGGCACCGCCATGATCCATGCGCCGGACTTCGGCAAGCCCATCCAGGTACAGCAGGACTTCCACACCCTCGGTGACTTTGTCGGGGCCAGTCGGCCGTGGAATGATCACCAAGGACACTTTCAGGTCACGGGCTAGAGACAGGTCCCGGTCAAGCACCGCGTTCACCTCTTCGTGCGGCTTCCACGTGCACTTGTGAACAGGGCCGTTTCGGGGCACACGGTTTCCAGTGCTATCGCGAGCGACGCTCGCCTACCTCAGCCAGCGGGCCTGCAGCACCGACAACTGCGCGAAAACAAACACTCGCTCAGCGATCAGTATGCATGCTTGCCACAGAGTTCCACGTTCACGATACGCTAATCAATCAACAATTGACGCCCTCCAGATGTCAACAGAATATTTACAGGCTTCCCTGATTTGATCACCGTCAAATTCCAAACGCGCTGGTTTGATATTCTTTGCAGGCCAATCAAAAATGATCGTGAACAATCCACCCGACGGCAACGGCCACATGTCGATTCGTTGAACATGCCGCCAATAGCCACTTGTCGAACTCCCACCTCCGCCACCACCCGAACTCACCACTGAGATGACAGGGTACATCTCCGACAACCCTCGGTCGTGGGGCCGTGGAAAACCCGGCGCCCGAAGATTCGTAGCGTACCTACCATCAGAAAAGATGCAAGCCAGCCGCGGTTGATTCAAGCTTCTCACATGACCAATGGCCGATTGTCCATCGGCGTAGAGAAGACAATCAGCGTAGTTTTCCGGCGGAGTTCTGAAGTACATACTGAACTCCAGAGTAATATTATTTGGCCAGCATTCGAAGGAAGTTATCGCAACCCGTATTGATTCATTCCCAGTGATCAGCCTATCGTTAGGAAGCCGTTTTGGCATGAACATAGTTCGCGGCGCCAGGGCGTTAGAGCGAGGAGACTTTGGGTTTGGAAGATTTGCGGGCTCCAACTCCACACTGTCGAAAAATTCCATTATCTCACTCAATCCTTCCCTCCTGGACTCAACATGACTCGGGGTCATCCTATCCCTAAGCAGGATAACCCCGAGCCACACTGACAGCCACGTGATTTACGCAGGATAAACAGGAGGTATCGTGTAAGTTTCAGTTCCCGCATGACATGCTAGTTCCGGAGGACCGATCTGTTGACAGTTAGAGGGCCAGCCAGTGTAGACCCAGCCGTCCGGCAACAGCATGTCGTATTCTATCGTGGCCGCGTAGAATCCGTCACAACGTTCACTCGCCGCCAGGCAAAATGCGGAACCGACCGAGTCAATCTCCGTGCAGGGTGCGTCAGTCGGAACTTCGTGCGAACATTCCCCCGGTCCTGGCTGAGGCTCCCGAAGTCCT
This sequence comes from Amycolatopsis dongchuanensis, assembly GCF_039542405.1. Taxonomy (NCBI): domain Bacteria; kingdom Bacillati; phylum Actinomycetota; class Actinomycetes; order Pseudonocardiales; family Pseudonocardiaceae; genus Amycolatopsis; species Amycolatopsis dongchuanensis. The sequence continues at coordinate 1,947 of NZ_BAABIB010000013.1, read as the reverse complement.
CCATTGATGAACATCGACGACTGAATCCACAGGTACCGCATCGTCTGGCCCGGCGTTCCGACCTCGCATATAAGTGTACCCGCATATGAAGTCTCAGTCGCTATGAGTGCTAGCGTAGTGCCATCATACTCTCCCGTAGTACTTGCATTTACATCTTCCTGACAACCACCACTAGGCGGATCGTCGAGCGTGGAGAGAGCAGGCCTTATTCCCACTCTCGCCGTGCTGCTCGACTTGAACGTTTTGAACTTGTGGCTTGGAACTGCCACTACGCCGCCAGGAGCAGTAATGGCGGTTGCCCCGGCGGGCGCCGCCGCGAAGGTGAGAGCAAGCACCGCAGCTACCAGGGACACGACGAACGCGGATCTTCGCAATTGTGCCACATCCTATCGTTATCAGATAACGGTGATCTATTTCAATAGACCTACCAGAATGCGGGAACAGGGTGATTTTGAAGCGAGGTACCTGCCGCAGGACCCATCGCCGCAATACCTCGTTGAAGCCCCCAGCTCCTTCAGTAGGTACAGCAAAGCTTAGGCACGCTGACTAAATCAGTCAACCACCCTTGAAGAGGATGTTCTATTGACAAGAGGACAATTGCACCCATGCTAGGTCATAGTTGATCTTGCCATGCTACGAATGATTCCGGGGCGCCGCCTGAAGCCTGATACTCGTCAGCGCACCAGCTGGTCGGCAGGCCCGAGTCCACCAGGTGTCCAGCCGCCGGTGCCTCAGCTTCGGCTGGACTCCGGTGGCGATCCGACGGCATCAACTCGTGCCCGCTCAAGACCACCTAACGGCTACACACCACAAGAACACCGCGACTCCAGGCATCGCGTACGCGTAGCGCCACACGATCGGCGAAGCCGGTCTCCGCAACTGCCCCGACTCAGGCCGGCACGCCACGGCGAGCGAGATCATCGAGTTCGGTCTGCTCCGCCTCCATACGGCCCATCAGCCAGAAGACACGCTCAACCTGATGCTGGTAGTGCTCCTCAGTTGGCAGAGTCATACCTCCTCCAAAATTCATCACGTGAGAAGATTCCCAGAATCGACTTAACCTGGCGCGTCGAAGACGCGATTCCCAGGACTTCCGCCCGTCGTTCCTGAGCTTCCTTGATCCAGTCGCCCTGCAGGGAGTTGCCGACGTGGAGCAGCACATCGGTGCCGAGGCCCCACAAAAGGCTGTTGACTGCCGCTCCTGCGATGGCGAGCTCGTCGACATCACACCCCATCCACACCAAATCGCCCGGGTCGAAGCCTCGGGACAGGAGGATTTTCGCGGCGGCCCTGAACAAGCCTCCGGTACCGACGGCGGGATCGCATACGGATTGACCGAAGCGGATCTCGGCGTCGGCGAACTGGAGTGCGGCGACCGCGTCGGCGACGTCGGTGGGGGTGTAGATCTGCGCCCGGGCCTTGGTCGCCCCGCCGGCCTTCAGAGCGGTCAGCACGATCCCGAGCAGGTCGACGTCGAACCGTTCGAGCGTGCCGGTCACGTCGAGCTGACCGGCGGCCAGTGCGGCGTCCGCGACGGACTTCGCCGTGGCCTCGACGGCCTCGCCAGCGTCAAACAACCATCCCATCAGCGGGTACACCAGATGCACAAGGTCAGGACGAGCGTTCAGCACTGACCGCCGGACCCCGCGGGCCCAGCACGCGAAATCCCGCTGCCCCAGAGCCCGCAGCTGCCCGGCCACGTCGTGATCAGACACAGGAAGGTTGACCAGGGCAAGCGTGGCCACCACCCCGAAAGGAACGTCGAGGCGACCGGAGCTGTCCGCGCCGTACCACTCACCGGCAACCGCCTCGGCGACACGCACCGCAGTCGCCGAGGCGCCCCTGGTGGTCATCGCGAGCACCCTGCTCGGGGTTGCAGCGCAGCCCGGGCCTCACTGCTGGTCCGTTCAAGGACGGGGCGCACCTTCCACGGCGGCAGGGTCGAGG
>NZ_BAABIB010000012.1:0-77776 GCF_039542405.1 Amycolatopsis dongchuanensis | reverse complement strand
TTGGCCGGCGGGCAGGCTCCAGGATGATCGGGGCCCAAAGGGATCTCACCTTCGCGAGGTGGTCGAGTTGAGTGATCATCCCGTCGCCTGCGGTTTGTGCATATCACTTTGAGGACCAGCCGCAAGCCTGGTCACTCGGCCGCCGGTTGGCAAAAAAGGTTGCGGCTGCCCCTCAAAGTGATCCACCGGTTTCAGGCGACGGGATGATCACCCAACTCTGGGGTTCCGGTCAGAACAACGCCGAGGCCAGGTCCCTTCGGGCCTTCGCTACCCGCTCGTCCGCCGGGTCGAACAGCTCGAACAGGCCCACCAGGTGCTCGCGCACCTTGTTCCGCTCGTCCCCAGCAGTCCTGCGGACTGTGGCGATCAGCCTCGCGAAGGCGTCCTCCACCTGGTTGGCCGCGACCTCGTAGTCCGCGGCCGCCAGCTGGGCCTGCACGTCGCTCGGGTCGGCGTCGGCGCGGGAGACCGCGGACGGGTCGGCCTTTTCGGCGCGGGCCGTGAACCGGACCTGCGTCAGCGCCGCCTTGGCGAGTTCGTTCGCCGGTTCCGCGTCCAGGATCCGCTGGTAGGCGGCCTCGGCCGCGGCGTAGTCACCGCGCTCGAAGGCCTCCTCGGCCTCGACGAACCGCGGGTCCTCCGGCTGCTCGGCGGGCTCGGCCGGCTGCGCGTCCCTGATCCCGGGCAGCTTGTCCTTGAGCGCGTCCAGCAGGGCGTTCAGCCACTTGCGGACCTCGGGCTCCGGCAGCGCACCGGCGAAGGCGTCCACCGGCTGCCCACCGGCGATCGCGACGACCGTGGGGATCGACTGGGCGCCGAACAGCTGCGCGATGCGCGGGTTGGCGTCCACGTCCACCTTCGCGAGCACCCACGCACCGCCGGACTCCGCCGCCAGCCGCTCCAGCACCGGGCTGAGCTGCTTGCACGGCCCGCACCAGTCCGCCCACAGATCGACCACGACGAGCTGCCGCAGCGACCGCTCGACGACGTCCGTCTGGAACGAAGCCTCGGTCACCTCCAGCACGGCGTCACCACTCGCCGGCGCCGCCTGCCCCGCACCGGGCGGCGGGCTCGCCGGACGCTGACGCGCCGCGTCGGCCCGGGCCTTCAGCGCGGACAGGTCGACCGCGCCCGACAGCGCGGCCGACACGGCCGCGGAGTTCGCTGCTGATCCGCGTGGGTTCGTCACGCTTCCATCCTGGCACGGCAGCCCGCGAGAATCACCGCAGGTGCTCCTCCACCCGCTCGACCTTCGCCGACAGCTGCCCCTCGTACCCCGGCCGGATGTCGGCCTTGAGCACGAGCGAGACCCGCGCGGCGCCCTGACCTGCCGCTTCGACCGCGCGCTTCACGACGTCCATGACCTCGTCCCACGCACCTTCGACGTTCGTGAACATCGCGTTCGTCTCGTTCGGCAGCCCGGACTCCCGCACCACCTTGACCGCCCTGGCGACGGCCTCGCTCACGCCGCCGTCCGGATCTCCGCCGGACGGGCTCACGCTGAATGCCACGATCATGTCGTTCCTCCTCCGGTTTGTGGCACCACCCTGCCCCATCGAGGTGATACGCGCTGGTAGCTTGCGATGCCATGAACCGCCCACTGCCGTTCGACCCGATCGCCCGCGCCGCCCAGCTGTGGGAGGACCGGGTCGGGCCCTCCGGCACGATGGCCGCGGTGACCGGGTTGATGCGCGTCCAGCAGATCATCCAGTCAGCCGTGGACGGCGCGCTGAAGCCCCACGGGCTCACCTTCGCCCGCTACGAGGCGCTCGTCCTGCTCAGCTTCGCGCGCCGGTCGAGCCTGCCGATGCGCGTCATGGGTGAGCGCCTGCAGCTGCACCCGACGAGCGTCACGAACATCGTCGACCGCCTGGAGCGGGACGGGCTCGTCAAGCGCGTGCCGCACCCCACCGACCGCCGCACCACCCTCGTCGAGATCACCGACGAGGGCCGGGCACGGCACGCCGAGGCGACCAAGGCCGTCACGGCGATCGACTTCGGCCTCGTCGGGCTCACCCCCGCCCAGACCAGCCAGCTCACCGAACTGCTCACCCGCGTCCGCAAGGCGACCGGCGACTTCGTGGAGTGAAAAACGGCCCCCACCCCGCCGGGGTGAGGGCCGTCTCCGCAGAACGTCAGGCGGCCGCGGTCTCGCGGACGATCAGGCCGACGCCACCGTGCGCGAGGCGCTCCGGGCCGTCGAGCTTGCCGGTGCGCAGCGCCCACTTCTCGAACCACCAGGTGAACAGCGGCGGGATGCTGGCGAGCAGCGCCATCACGAGGACCTTCGGCTTCCACGCGAGCGGCTTGAACACGGCCAGCGTCACCACGACGTAGCAGATGAAGATCACGCCGTGCACCATGCCCAGCACCGGGACCCCGCCTTCGTTGGCCGCGGAGAACCCGTACTTGAGGATCATCCCGATCACCAGGGCGGCCCAGGAGAGCGCCTCGGCTACTGCGGCCACGCGGAACACGAGAGCGGCCTTGCTGGACACTGCTTTCCTCCTCAGTGGATGCACACAAAAAAGCCCGACACCGTCAACCACGCTGTCGGACGTTTCGGTATCAGTGTGCGCCGTGACGCTCCTCACGGGAACATCGGGGGTCGTGATTGTTCTCACGACCCCCGATGCTTGTCGTGATCAAGCACAGGGCGAGGGCGGCGCTCCGCCGGGACCCGTTGCCCACGTGGCCTTCGCGGCGTCCGTGGTCAGCCGGAAGTCCAGGGTGGACCCCCGCGTCAGCTGCTCCAGCGAGACGTAGGCCCGGTCACTCGGCACGCCGTTGACGCGCAGCCCCTGCACGTACTGCAGCTGCGACGCGTCGGCCCCGCCCGCCTTCAGCACGACGCTGCGCCCGTTCTCCAGGTGCACCACGGCCTTCGCGAACTCCGGCGCGCTCAGCACGAACTGCCCGGTGCCCGGCACCGCCGGGTACAGCCCGAGCGCGCTGAACACGTACCAAGCCGACATCTCGCCGAGGTCGTCGTTGCCCGTGACGCCGTTGGGGGCGTTGGTGAACAGGGTGTGCGCCGCCCGGACGACCGTGGAGGTCTTCCACGGCTGGCCGATCAGCGCGTACATCCACGGCGAGTGCAGGTCCGGTTCGTTGTTGGGGTTGTACCGGAACTGGTTGTAGTAGTTGTACGGCCCGGTGACCCACTCCTCACGCACCGTCTTGGCCGGGTCGGCCAGCAGGTCCGAGTAGGCGAAGAAGTCGTCGAGCCGGGCCGCCGTGGCCTGCTGCCCGCCCATCCGCTGCACGAGGCCGGGGATGTCCTGCTGGGTCAGCCACTGGTACTGCCACGCGGTGCCCTCGTGGAACCCGTCCTGCCCCTCGGGCGTGTAGGGCCCGTCGGCGGGGGTGAACCAGTCGCCGCCGGTCACCTTCGGCCGCGGGAAGCCCGTGAAACCGCGGTCGGCCACGGTGCTGTCCCACAGGACGCGGTAGTTCTGCCCCTTGGCGGCGAGCGCCTGCGCGTCCTTCGTCTTCCCGAGCCCGCGCGCCATGATCGACAGCGAGCAGTCCGCGAGCGCGTACTCCAGCGTTGCCGACGCGCCGTGGTTCGGGTCGGTGTCCTGCCCCTTCTTCGGGAAGTTGGGGTCGTACTGCACGAACCCGTTCGCCTGGTAGCTCTCGTTGCCCGAGCGCCCCTGGAACGGGGACGAGGCGGGCGGGATCTGCGTCGAGTTCTGCAGCAACGCCTGGTACGCCTGGCCTTCCAGGCCGCGCAGCGCACCGAACCGCCACAGGTCCACCAGGAACGGCGTGACCGGGTCACCGGTCATCGTGTTCGTCTCCTGGTTGGCGTAGGCCCACCGCGGCAGCCAGCCACCCTGGTCGTGGATCGCCAGTATGCTCTGCGCGATGTCGTGCGCCCGGCCCGGCCGCAGCAGGGCGAGCAGCTGGTTCTGCGAGCGGTAGGTGTCCCACAGCGAGAAGTACTGGTAGTACGTCCAGCCGACGGCACGGTGGACCTGGTTGTCGAAGCCGCGGTAGCGGCCGTCGACGTCGTTGCCCGTCAACGGTTGCAGCAACGTGTGGTACAGCGAGGTGTAGAACACCGTGCGCTTGTCACTCGTACCACCGGTGATGTCCACACTGGACAGTTCCTGGCGCCACGTGCGCTGCGTGGCCGCCTTCACGCGGTCGAAGTCGCGGTTGCCCTCCGCCGCGAGGTTGCGGCGGGCGCCGTCGGCGTCCACATAGGAAATCGCCGTAGACGCGGTGACGGAACCGGGGTTGTCGAACGTGAGCCACGCGCCGCGCAGCCCCGCCCCGCCCGCGGACTCCCTGCTGCCGGGCGTGCCGCCGGTCGGCGACCACGTGCCGTAGGAGGTGAAGGGCTTGTCGAACGTCGTGCGGAAGTAGGTCGTGTACGGCTTGCCGCCGCAGAACGCCTGCGACTCCACCGTGCCCTCGACGGTCCGGTTGTCGACGATCCGGACGCTGCTGCCGCTGACCGGTTCCTTGTCGTTGGCCTGCCCGGTGTTGACGAACACGTGCGCGGGCCCGGACTGGTCGAACGTGTACCGCTCGAGGCCGGTGCGGGTCGTCGCCGTGGTCTCGACGTCGATCCCGCCGTAGCCGGTCAGGTGGACCTTGTAGTAGCCGGGCTGACCGACCTCACCGTCGTGCGTGTACGGCGAGGCGTACTTCGTCTGGTCGAAAGTGGACGGTTGGCCGGGGTCGAAGGTGCCGGTCCGCGGCAGGGTCGAGACGAGCCCGCCCTGCTCCCAGCAGCCCGCACCGGACAGGAAGAAGTGCCCGAACCCGCGGATCGCGGTGTCCGTGTACTGGTACCCCGCGTAGTGCGAGCCGATGGGGCTGACCTGCGTCATGCCGAAGGGCGCCGAGGCGCCCGGGAACGTGTTGCCCTCGTCCTGCGTGCCGATGAACGTGTTGACCGAGTCGAGCACGTCCACCGGCGCGGCCGCCGCCACCGGGGTGACGACGGCCGCCGGAACGAGGGCGGCAGCGAGTACTGCCACCAGTTTCTTCATGGGTTATCCGATTCCGATCGCGAAAACGTGCAACTGTCCACCCGAGACGTTCGACGGCAGGGTCACGCTCCGCACGGTCTTGCCCGCGGGCAGCGTGATCGGCGCGCTGGCGAACACGTAGGTGTTGATCTGTTGCGGGGTACCGCCGGTGCTGTTGCGGTACGGCGTGGTGAACGCGACCTGGTTGCCGAACGCGGGCTGCTGCCCGCCCGCGCCGAGCGTCCAGTCCGAGAACCCGAGCTGCGCCGTGCTCGAGCTGCCGTCGGTGTAGCTGATCGTCAGCGTGCCGGAGGCGCTGCCGTTGCTGGCCGCGCCGAGGAACGCCAGCCGCCCGCTGCCGGACGCGATGATCGTCTGCCCCTGCGCCTGCACGTTGTCGGGCGAACCCGCGGGGTAGTTCGGCCAGGTGTAGGACAGGCCGCCCACCGTCACCGTGCTGCCCGCCTTGGCCCCGGCGGCGGCGAGGGCGTCGGCGGAGTAGCTGAAGCCCACCCCGTCGAAGTTCGCCGCGGCCGGCTTGGAGTCCGGCGAGATGCCCGCGTTGTTGACCGCCGCCAGCCAGCTGCCCGGCTGCGTCACGAGCACGCCCAGCGTCGAGGACAGCGACGGCTGCCCGGCCGCCGACAGCGTGACCGGCACCTGGTACGAGCCCTCGGCCGTGCTGTCGCCGATGTTCACCGTGACGTTCACCTGGGCCTTGCCGCCGGCGGGCACCGCGATGTCACCGGAGGACGGGGTGACCGTGATGCCCGCCGGCGGGTTGGCGGTCCAGTGCCACGTGCGGGCGGTGCCGGTCAGGTCCTGCGCACCGACCGCGGTGGTACCGGACGAGCCGTTCGGCACGACCAGCCGAGCGGGATCCACATAGGACACCGCGGCCGGCTCACCGTCGCGGAACGACGGCGGCGCGTCCGACGGCGCACTGCCCCACGAGGTGTCCGGCGTGGTGGACAACGTGAAGTCCAGCGTGCCGCCCGTGGTGGGGAAGGACTCCGGCAGCCAGGTCTTGGTCGAGGAGACGCCGTTGACCTTCAGCCCGGTCACGTACTGGCCGGTGCCGTTGCCGTTGATGGTGATCTTCTTGCCGAGCCCGGTCGTCACCACGGCCTTCGGGAACAGCGGCGAGCCGACCACCAGCTCCGCGCGGCCCGGGATCTCCGGGTACACGCCGAGCGCCGACCAGACGTACCAGGACGACATCTGGCCGAGGTCGTCGTTGCCGATCAGGCCCTGCGGGTTCGGGTTGTACAGCTCGGTCTGCACGCGCCGCACGATCGACTGCGTCTTGTAGGGCGCACCGGTGAAGTCGTACAGCCACGCCACGTTCGAGTTGGGCTCGTTGCCCAGGAACGCGTGCGGGTCCTGCGTGCCGGCGTTCAGCTCCGTCAGGAACTCGTCCAAACGGGACTGCACGGCCTGGTTGCCGCCGAACGCGGTGATGAGACCGGCGACGTCGTAGGGCACCATCCAGCTGTACTGCGCGCCGTTGCCCTCGACCCAGCCCTGCGAGCTGCCCGGGTTGTACGGCGTGGTGAAGGTGCCGTCGGCGTTGCGCGGCTGCAGGTAGCCGGTCGCCGGGTTGTACAGGTTCTGCCAGTACTGGGCGCGCTTCATGAAGTTCTGGTACGTCGAGCTGTCGCCCAGCCGCGCGGCGAGCTGCGCGATGGAGAAGTCGGCGCTGGTGTACTCCAGCGTGTCGGCACCGGCGCCGGGCACGTAGCCGAGCTTCTGGTAGTCCTCCAGGCCGGGGCGTTCGGTGTAGCCCTGGGTGGTGGGCTGCGTCGCGCCGCGGATCATGGACAGCAACGCGTTGTGCGCGTCGAAGTCCTTGGCACCGAAGGCGTACATGCTGGACACGATGATGTGGTACGGGTCGCCGTTCATCACGCCCGTGTAGTCGTTGGCCACCGTCCAACGGTCCCACGCGCCGCCCTGCGCCGCGTACTGGACCATCGAATTCGCGATGTCCGAGGACTCCTTGGGCGCCAGCAGCGCCAGCAGCTGGGCCTCCGAGCGGTAGATGTCCCAGCCGGAGAAGTTCGTGTACATCGCGTGGCCCTTGGCCGCCGTGTGCACGCGCCCGTCGAACCCGGTGTAGCGGCCGTCGGCGTCGGAGAACACGTTCGGCTGGATCAGCGAGTGGTACAGCGCGGTGTAGAAGGTGGTCCGGTCGGCGTCGGAACCACCGGTGAGCTGGATCTGGTTGAGCCGGTCGTTCCAGGCCTTGCGTGCCGCGGCCGCCACGTCGTCGAACGAGCGGCGGTTGTTCTCCGCCTTGACGTTCGCCTGCGCCCCGTCGACGGACACAAAGGACAGTCCGACCTGGACGTTGACCTTGGCACCGGGGGCGAAGGTCACGTAACCGCCGCTGCCGGGACCGCTGACGGTCGTGTTCTCCGGCTTTTTGGCGTCCGTGCGCGCGGTCTTGGCCTGCTCGGCCGCCAGGGTCTGCGGAGAGACCTTCGACTGCGCGCCGCCGTTCTCGACGGCCTTGTTCGGGGTGACCGTGCCGTTGCGCCAGGTGCCGATCGAGGTGAACGGCTGGTCGAACTTGGCGTAGAAGTACACGCGGTAGTGCGAGTCGGTGGTGCAGAACCCGCCGCTGGACGCCCAGCCGCTGACGGTGTCCCTGCCGATCGAGATCTGGGCGTCGTCGGTACCCGTGACCGAACCCGACGTGTTGATCAACAGCGTCGAGGTGCTGTTCTGCGGGTAGGTGAACCGGCCCGAGCCGGTGCGCTGGGTCGCGGACAGCTCGACGTTCACGCCGCTGTCGAGCTTGACGCTGTACCTGCCCGCCGTGGCCTGCTCGTTGGCGTGCGAGAAGGGCATGGTGTAGCGGCCTGGGTCGGTCGCGGGCGAAGTGGTGACCTGCCCGTTGTAGGGGATGAAGGGGATGTCCTCGTAGGTGTCGCACCCCGCGCCGGACAGGTGCGTCAGGCTGAAGCCCTTGAGGGCGGTGCTGTCGTAGTGGTAACCGCCCGGCTGGCCGGTGACCGTGTCCGGGCTCCACTGGACCATCCCGAACGGCACCACCGCGCCCGGGAAGTTGTTGCCCGCACCACCGCCGGTGCCCTGGTCCTTGCCGCCCGGCCGGGTGCCGACGAAGGGGTTGACCCACTTCGCCAGGTCCTGTTGCGCGGGCGCCGCGTCCGCCTGCACCGCCGGCATGACCACTGATGTGACCACGAGGCCGGCGGCGAGCGCCAGCCCCTTTCTGACTCGCGAAAGCCTCACTGGCGTCGCCTCCTGTGACAACCTTGTCGCCGCAGGCCACTGTCGTTACTGGCTGACGAGCGGGTCAAGGATCAGGGCGGATCCTGTCTCGTTCCGGACAGGCGATACTCCGTACGCAGCAAGGAGTATCTCCGCTTCTCGTCCGGACCATTGACAACCCGCCCACAAAGGTGTGAAATCCCCAGCACTATGACAACGTTGTCGGACGGCACCCGCGGGTCCGCGAGACGCGCCACCATGAGCGACGTCGCGCGGCTGGCCGGGGTCAGCATCAAGACCGTGTCACGGGTCGTGAACGACGAGCCCGCGGTGCACCCGGAGACCGCGCGGCGCGTCGTCGCGGCCATCGAGCAGCTCGGGTTCCGGCGCAACCTCGGCGCGCGCAACCTGCGCCGGGGCTCCAGCACCGGCACCATCGGCCTGATCGTCGAGGACGTCGGCAACCCGTTCTACTCCGAGCTGAACCGGGCGGTGGAGAAGATCTCGACCTCGTTCGGCAGGCACGTGCTCACCGGGTCGTCCGACGAGAACTCCGACCGGGAACGCGAGCTGGCGCTGGAGTTCTGCTCCCGCCGCGTGGACGGGCTGCTCATCGTGCCCGCCGGCGCCCAGCACCACTACCTGGTGCCGGAGATGCGCGCGGGCACGCCCGTGGTGTTCCTCGACCGCCCGGCCGGCGACATCGTCGCCGACACCGTGCTGGTGGACAACCTCGGCGGCACCATCGAGGCCGTCGCGCACCTGGCCCGCCAGGGCCACCGCCGCATCGCCTTCGTCGGCGACAGCCCCGACATCTTCACGGCAACGGAGCGGTTACGGGGTTTTCGAGAGGGCTGCGTGCGCGCCGGACTCCGTTACGACGAACGGCTCGCGGTCCTGCGCAGCCCCACCCAGGAGAACGTCCTCGACGCCGTGGACCGCCTGCTGACCGGCCCCGACCGCGCCACGGCCGTCATCGCGGGGAACAACCGGGTCGCCGTGCACCTGCTGCGCGCGCTGACCCACGTCACCCCGCGCCCCGCGCTGGTGAGCTTCGACGACTTCGAGCTCGCCGATCTGCTCGACCCGCCCGTCACCGTGATCGGCCACGACGTGAGCCGGCTCGGCAAGGCGGCGGCCGAGCTGCTGTTCGCAAGGATCCACGGCGAGGACTCCCCGCCGAGAAAGGTAGTGCTGCCCGTGCACCTCGTACCCCGCGGCTCCGGTGAGGTCGCCCCGTGAGTTCTCCGATCAAGCTCCCGGCCAACCAGCCGCCCCAGTTCTACCGCGGTGGCGCGGCCATCGCCGCCCTGCGCGGCGCCGACTCCGGCAAGGAGTTCGGCCCGGAGGACTGGGTCGCATCCACCACCACCCTCTACGGCCAGGAGGAGAACGGCCTGACGAGACTGCCCGACGGCAGGTGGCTGCGGGACGCGGTGCGGGCGGACCCCGAGTCGTGGCTGGGCGCCAAGCACGTGGCCGCCTTCTCGGACTCGACGGCGCTGCTGGTCAAGCTGCTCGACGCCGGGCAGCGGCTGCCCGTGCACTTCCACCCGTCGAACTCCTTCGCGCGGCAGCACTTCGACTCGCACTTCGGCAAGACCGAGGCGTGGATCGTGGTCGGCACGAGCGGCGACGACCCGCGGGTCTACCCCGGCTTCAAGGAGAGCGTGGACCCCAAGACGGTCGCCGGGTGGGTGCGTGAGCAGGACACCGAGGCGATGCTCGGGGCACTCAACAGCGTGCCCGTCAAGCCGGGTGACAACGTCTACATCCCGGCCGGCCTGCCGCACGCCATCGGCGAGGGCGTGTTCGTCGTCGAACTCCAGCAGCCGACGGACTTCTCGTTGACCATCGAGTGGCGCGACTTCCTCGGCAGCCCCGAGAAGGGCCACCTCGGCATCGGGTTCGACGCGGCGCTGCAGGCGCTCGACACCTCCGCCCGCGACCCCGAGTCGATCATCAAGCGCACCGCGGACCTCGACGAGTCCACAGTGGACCTGCTCGTGCCCGGCGCGGCGGAGTTCTTCCGCGCCGACCGGCTGCGCCCCAGCCCGTCCCTCGCGCTCGACCCGTCGTTCACGGTGCTCGTGGTGCTCGACGGCCAGGGCACGCTGAAGACCGAGCACGGCGGCGAACTGGCGCTGGCCAAGGGCGACACCGTCCTGGTGCCGCACGCCGCCGGGCAGTCGGAGGTGGCGGGCGAGCTGACGATCATCCGTTGCCGCCCACCAGCACCAGGAGCGTGACATGAGCGACGCCGTCCTGCTGGACGCCCAGAACATCGTGAAGCACTACGGCTCGGTCGAGGCGTTGCGCGGCGCCTCGTTCCAGGCGAGAGCGGGCGAGGTGACCGCGCTGATCGGCGACAACGGCGCCGGGAAGTCGACGTTGATCAAGTGCCTGTCCGGCGCCGAACAGCCGACGTCGGGGCGGATCCTGCTGGACGGCGCGGAGGTGCACCTCGACTCGCCCACCACCGCGCGGCGGCTGGGCATCGAAACCGTGTACCAGGACCTCGCGGTCGCACCCGAGCTGGACCCGGCCGCGAACCTGTTCCTGGGCAGGGAGATCCACCGGCGCGGCCTCCTCGGCAAGCTGGGGATGCTGGACAAGGCCGAGATGCGGCGGCAGGCGGTCGAGGAGTTCAAGCGGCTCGGCGTGACGCTGCAGAGCACGGACGTGCCGATCGGCTCGCTGTCCGGCGGGCAGCGGCAGAGCGTCGCCGTCGCGCGGTCGGTGGTGTGGGCGAGCAAGGTCGTCTTCATGGACGAGCCGACCGCCGCGCTCGGCGTCGTGCAGCGCGAACGCGTGCTGGACGTCGTCCGGCGGGTGCGGGACCAGGGCATCGCGGTCGTGCTGATCAGCCACAACATGCCCGAGGTGCTGTCGGTGTCCGACCGGATCGAGGTGCTGCGGCTCGGCAGCAGGGTCGCGCGGTTCCAGGCCTCGGAGACCAAGCTGGAGGACCTCGTCGCCGCGATGACCGGGGCGCTCACCCACGAGGAGGCGGCGTGACCGCGACCAAGGAGATCCAGTCCACTGTGGAGGGTGGCTTCGGGAAGCGCTCCCTCGGGCAGCGGCTGATCGGGGCGAACACGTTCTGGATCGCGCTCGTGCTCGTCGCGCTGATCATCGTGTTCAGCGTGCTCAAGCCGGGCCAGTTCGCGACGGTGTTCACGTTCCAGACGCTGCTCATCGAGACGTCCGTGCTGCTCGTGCTGTCGGTCGGGATGACGTTCGTGATCATCACGTCCGGCATCGACCTGTCCGTCGGCTCCGTGCTGATCTTCGCGGGCATGGTGTGCGGCAAGACGATGGAAGCGCTTTCCGACGGCAACGCGAGCAACGCGGGCTGGGGCGTCATCGGCATCGGGCTGGTCGCGGCCGTGCTGTCCGGCACGATCTGGGGCCTGATCAACGGGTTCCTCATCGCGGTCGCGAAGATCCCGCCGCTGATCGTCACCCTCGGCACGATGGGGGCGGCGCTCGGCGCGGCGTACCTGCTCAACAACGGGTCCGACGTCCGCAGCGTGCCGACGGTGCTGAACAAGACGCTCGGCTACGGCACCTCGCTCGGCGGGATCCCGAACCTGGTGCTGGTGGCGGTGGTGATCACGCTCATCGGCGCGTGGCTGCTGCACACCACCAAGTTCGGCCGCTACACCTACGCGGTCGGCTCGAACGCCGAAGCCGCCCGCCGGGCCGGCATCGGCGTCACGCGGCACCTGCTCAAGGTGTACCTGCTCACCGGGTTCCTCGCCGGGATCGCCGGGTTCATGTCGCTGGCGTACTACGCGTCGACGACCATCACCGCGCACACGACGGACAACCTCAACGCCATCGCGGCGACGGTCATGGGCGGCACGAGCCTGTTCGGCGGGATCGGCTCGGTGCTGGGCACGGTCATCGGGGTGTTCATCCCGGCCGTGCTCAAGAAGGGGTTCAACATCACGCAGGTGCCGGACTTCTGGCAGATGATCGCGGTCGGCGCGGTGCTCGTCGCCGCCGTGTGGTTCGACCAGCGCCGCCGTAGGCAGCGCAACTCTCGATGAACTACAACGAGGTAGGGAGTTCGATTCGATGAAGAAGGTGCTCACGGCCGGCGTCGTGGCGGCGACGGCGGTGCTGCTCGCCGCGTGCAGCTCGGGCCAGGTCGGCGGCGGTTCCGGCGGCGGGGTGCAGAACAACAAGCAGCTCGCGCTGATCCCCGGTGTGCAGGCGGAGCCGTTCTACATCTCGATGCAGTGCGGGGCCGAGGCCGAGGCGAAGAAACTCGGCTACACGCTCACCACCCAGGCGCCGCAGCAGTTCGACGCGGCGCTGCAGACGGAGAAGGTCAACGCGCTGGGCTCCAACCCGCCGGCGGCGTTGCTCATCGCGCCGACCGACGACACGGCGATGCTCGCGCCGATCCAGCAGGTCGCCAACCGCGGCACGAAGATCGTCCAGGTCGACACCTCGCTGAAGGACTCCAGCATCGCGGTTTCGTCGATCTCGTCCAACAACGTCGAGGGCGGCCAGCTGGCCGCAAAGACGCTGGCCGAGCTGGTCGGCAACCGCCAGGGTTCCGTGCTCGTGCTCGACACGAAGGCGGGCACGTCCACGACGGCCGCCCGGGTGCAGGGCTTCACCGACGAGCTCAAGAACCACCCGAACCTGAAGTCGATCGGCGTCCAGTTCACCAACAACGAACCGGAGCAGGCGGCGTCGAAGGTCACCGCGGCACTGGCGTCCACCCCGGACCTGATCGGCATCTTCGCCACGAACCTCAACACGGGCGAGGGCGCGGCGACGGGCCTGCGCAACGCGGGCAAGACGGGTCAGGTGAACCTCGTCGGCTTCGACGCCAGCCCGTCCGAAGTGGACGGTCTGCGCAGCGGCGAGTACCAGGCGCTGATCGCGCAGGACCCGGCGATGATCGGGCAGCAGGGTGTGGACCAGGCGGTCGCGGCGCTGGAGGGCAAGCCGGTGACGAAGAGCCTCACCGCTTCCCTGCACTCGCTGACCAAGGCGAACATGGACGCGAACTCGCAGTACTTCTACAAGCAGTCCTGCTAGCGGTCCTCTCCTGACCCGGGCCCCGCGCCCGGGTCAGGAGATGGCGCGCAGCCTGCCGTCGGGCGCGCGGAGCCGCGTGAGCGCCTGGGCGGTCTCGTCGTCCGCGGGCAGGAAGACGACGAGCTGCTGGCCGTCCGAGGGGAGTTCCAGCGTTTCGCGGTTCAGCCGGAGTTCCCCCGCCGTGGGGTGGGCGAGCCGGAGCACGCCCCGCCGCGGCACGACGTGCCGGTTCACCCGCCGGGTGAACTCGGGCCCGAGTTCGAGGTGCTCGGCGGAGGACGACGCCCACGCCTCGAACGCCCGCTCGTCGGCGAGGTCCTCCCAGTCGGGGAAGACGGTCCTGGCGCGGGGGTCGGCGAAGACGTAGCGGGTGAGGTTCGGCGCGTCGGCGTCCAGCAGGCCGGTCGCCCGCACCATCGCCTCGAAGCAGCTCGTGTGGGCGAGGACGTCGCCGAGCCGGTTGGTCACCACCGCGATGCCGGGTTCGAGGAGGCGGAGGGTCTCCCGCACGGTGGGCCGGACCTCACGCGGAGCGTGCCGGGTCGACGCGAGGCAGCCGCCGCCGGTGATCTTCGCCAGGTACCGCAGGTGGCTGCGCTCGGCCGGGGAGAGGCTGAGCGCATCGGCGAGCGCGTTCAGCACGGCGATCGAGGGGTTGCGGTCCCGGCCCTGTTCGAGGCGGGTGAGGTACTCGACGCTGATCCCGGCCCTGGTGGCGAGGTCGACCCGCCGCAGCCCCGGTGAGCGGCGGCGGCCGCGGTCGGGCAGGCCGAGGGACTCCGGCTGGGTGCTGTCGCGCTTGGCACGGAGGAAATCGCCAAGGGGTGTGCCCATGTGCCGAGGATAAGGCCTGGCGGGACGGCTCAGGGTGGCCCTGCGGGGGCCAGCCTGAGCACGGTCTGGTCCCACTCGCGCGGTGGTCCGAAGCTGGATGGCATGACGAACAAATTGGTGATCATCCTCGGCAGTGTCCGGGAAGGACGGTTCGGTCCGGTCGTGGGCGCGTGGCTGGCGGAGCAGGCCCGTGCTCACGGGGGTTTCGAGGTGGAGGTCGTCGACCTGGCGGACGTCGAGCTCCCGCTGGCGCTCCCCGCGGCGCCGCCGAAACTGGCCGGGGCGGAGTACCCGCGGCCCGCCGGGATGGCGGCGCTGACCGCGGCTCTGGAGAGCGCGGACGCGTTCCTCGTGGTGACGCCCGAGTACAACCACAGCTATCCCGCGTCGCTGAAGGCGGCGATCGACTGGCACTTCACGCAGTGGACGGCGAAACCGGTCGCGTTCGCCAGCTACGGCGGCCTGGCCGGGGGCAGGCACGCGGTGCTGCACCTGGAGAACGTGCTGACGGAACTGCACGCCGTGACCATCAGGGACGGCCTGGTGTTCCCGAACTACTTCCACACCTGGCAGGACGGCCAGCCGCTCGACGCCGACGCACCCACCCGCGCGAAGGTGGTGCTCGACCAGCTCGCCTGGTGGGCGGACGCCCTCCGCGTGGCACGGGAAAAGGCGCCGTACCCCGGCTGAGTGTCACCGGGAGCGTGACGGGGTACCCGGCGCCGAGGCGGTGGGGACATGGCGGCGCAGCGGTGGGACGAGGCACAGCAACGGCGGGCGTGGCTGGCCGTGCCGGTGGCGGTGCTGTGCAAGTTCATCGACGACCAGGGCTACTACCTGGCCGCGTTGCTGGCCTACTACGGGTTCCTGTCGCTGTTCCCGCTGCTCCTGTTGCTGGCGACGGTGCTGGGGTTCGCGCTGCAGGACGATCCGGGGTTGCAGCAGCAGGTGCTGCACTCGGCGTTGGCGGACTTCCCGGTGATCGGGCAGCAGATCGCCGGGAACGTCCACAGCCTCAACGGGCACGTCGCCGGGGTGGTGATCGGGGCGGTCGGCGCGGTGATCGGCGGGCTCAGCGTGGCCGGGGCGGGGCAGGCGGTGCTCAACAAGGTGTGGGCGGTGCCGCGCGTGCGCCGGCCCGGGATCGGCGGGTACTACGCGCGGAGCCTGCTGCTGGTGGTGACGCTCGGGCTGGGCGTGCTGCTCACCACGGTGCTGACGGCGGTGGTCGGTGTCCTCGGCTGGGGCGTGCTGGTGCGCGTCGGCGGCACGGTCGCCGCGGTGGCGGTCAACGTGCTGCTGTTCCTGCTGGGGTACCGGGTGCTGACCGGGCGGCCGGTGCCGGTGCGGGAGCTGTGGCCGGGGGTGCTGTTCGCGGCGGCCGTGTGGCAGGGGTTGCAGGAGGCGGGCACTTACCTGGTGGAGCACGAGCTGCGGGGCGCCAGCGCGACGTACGGGCTGTTCGGGATCGTGCTCGGGTTGCTGACGTGGCTGTACCTCGGCGGGCTGGTGTTCGTGCTCGGCGCGGAGATCAACGCCGTGCGGGCGCTGCGCCTGTGGCCGCGGAGCGTGCTGACGCTGTTCGTCGCCGACCCGGACCTCACCGGCGCGGACGAGAAGGCGTACACCGCGTACGCGGGCACGGAACAACACGTCGAGCGGGAGGACATCAAGGTCCACTTCCCGGAGGAGGAGTAGACCTCCCCCGGGCGGTGACCCTCACAACTCCCCGAGCCGCCTCGCCAGCCACTCGCGCGTCTCGCGCCAGAGGCCCGCTCCCAGCGAGACCCGGGCGACGCCCAGCGACGCGACATCCACCCCGGGAATGCGGTTTCCGTTGACGGCGGCCGGGCTCACCGCACGCACGAACTCCCCCAGCACGTCCGCGGAGCGGAGCAGGATCGGGTACACGCAGTCCGCCCCCGCCGCCAGGTACGCCTTCGCCCGCTCGATCGCCTCCGGCAGCACTTCCGCCCCGCGCCCGCCCAGGAACAGGTCGACGCGGGCGTTGAGCACCAGCGCGTCCCCCGCGGCTTCGCGCACCGACGCCAGCCACTCGGCCTGCTCCGCGATCGGGCGGAGGGCGCCGCGCGCGTGGTCGGTGTCCTCCAGGTTGCAGCCGACCGCGCCGGCCTCCAGCAGCCGCTCGACCAGCTCGGCGGCGGGCAGCCCGTACCCCGATTCGGCGTCGACCGTCACCGGGACCGACACCGCGCGGGCGATCCGCGCGGCAGCGGCGAACATCTCGTCCACCGGCGCCCGTTCCCCGTCGCCGTAACCCAGTACCGCCGCGACGGCGTGCGAACTCGTTGCCACCACGGGAAAACCGGCCTCTTCGACCAGCCGGGCGCTGTCGGCGTCCCACACGTTCGGCAGCAGCAGCGGCTTTCCGGGCACGTGCAGTGCCCGCAGCGCGGCGGCCGTCACCGGGGGTTCTCCGGCAGCGGCTTGTGGCTGGTGACACCCAGCCGGTTGAACGCGTTGATCGCGGTGATCGCCCACGCCACCACGAGGTACTGCTCCTCGGTGAAGGCGGTGGTCGCCTGCTCGTACACGTCGTCCGGCACGTCCTGCACCTGCGAGAGCCGGGTCATCGCGTCGGTCAGGGCCAGCGCGGCCCGCTCCTGCTCGCTGTAGAAGTCGGTCTCCTGCCACGCGCCGACCATCAGCACGCGCCGCTCGGTCTCGCCGAGCTTCCGCGCGTCCCGCGCGTGCAGGTCCAGGCAGTACGCGCAGCCGTTGAGCAGCGACGCCCTGATCTTCACCAGCTCGATGAGGCGCTGGTCCAGTCCGGCGTCGGCGGCCGCCTTTTCGATGTCGTGGTGCAGGTTGAGGAGGTGCTTGAACAGCTGCGGGCTGCGTTCGCTGATCTGGATCCGCTTCGTCATGACGACAACGCTATCGCCAACTGGCCCACGTGTATGGTCCAGTTTCGTGGCAGATTCGTGGACCAGTCCGGGCTGGGACGTGCACCTTGACTGGCATCCGGGCACCGGACGGCAGGGGCTCGCGGACGCACTCCGCCGGGCGATCCGGGAGGGGCGGCTGGCACCCGGCACCGCGGTGCCGTCGACACGTGCGCTCGCCAAGGACCTGGGCGTCGCACGCGGCACGGTTACGCGCGTCTACGCCGACCTGACCACCGAGGGCTACCTGCGCACGAGCCAGGGCGCGCCGACCCGCGTCGCCGCGATCAACCCCGCCACCCCGGCCCCGGAGAAGACCGGCCCGCGCGCCGCGCCGTGGGTGCCGGACGCGAGGTGGGACCTCTACCCCGGCCGCCCCGACCTGTCGTCCTTCCCGCGTGCGGCCTGGGCTTCGGCGACCCGGCGCGTGCTGCAGGAAGCGCCCGCGAACGTGTTCGACTACGGCGAGGTGCACGGTTCGGCGGCACTGCGGGAGTCGCTGGCGCGCTACCTGTCCCGCAGCCGGGGCGTGGTCGCCGAGCCCGACCGGATCGTGGTGTGCGGCGGGTTCAGCCACGCGCTGACCGTGCTCTGCCACGTCCTGCGCGAGCGCGGGGAAACCTCGCTGGCCTTCGAAGATCCGTCCCTACCCCAGATCCGTGAGAACGCGAGCCGCGCGGGCCTGCGGCTCGCCGGGGTGCCCGTCGACGAAGCCGGTATACAAGTGTCCCTTGTGGACAATCCCGCCGTCGTCGTCACCCCCGCGCACCAGTACCCCCTCGGCGTGACGCTCGCACCGGAACGCCGGACGGCACTGGCGCGCTGGGCCACGACGACCGGCGGCCTGGTGATCGAGGACGACTACGACGGCGAGTTCCGCTTCGACCGGCAGCCCGTCGGCGCGTTGCAGGCCCTCGCGCCCGATCGGATCGTCTACACGGGAACGGTCAGCAAAACCCTCGCTCCCGCGACGCGCATCGGGTGGCTGGTGCTGCCGAGGTCACTCGTCGAACCGGTGCGCGCGGCTCTCACCGCGACCGGCTGGCGACCGCCGACGCTGGACCACCTGGTGCTCGCCGACATGCTCGACTCCGGCGCCTACGACCGGCACGTGCGGCAGCGACGCACCACCTACCGGCGTCGCCGCGATCGCCTGCTTTCCTTGCTGCCCAAGGGTTTCCAGCCGATCGGGATCTCCGCGGGCCTGCACCTGCTGGTGCTGCTGCCGCCACACCTCACCGAGGCGGAGGTGATCAAGGCCGCGCTGCGGGAATCGGTGGCGATCGACGGCCTGGGGCGGCACTGGTTCGCCGAGGGCGAGCACCCGCAGGGCATCGTGCTCGGCTACGCGACCCCCGCCGAGCATGCGTTCGGCCCCGCGGTCGAAGCGCTGATGCGCGCCCTGGGTCAGTTCTCCAGCGGCCCCGGGTGAGCCAGGTCCGGCGGCATGGGCTCGTTCGGCGCGTACGCCGGGGCCTGACCGTCCGCCAGCGCAGCGGCCGAGTCGACGAGCCCGAACCGGTCCCGCACCTTGCCGAGGAAATCCGGCTCGGTCAACCGCACGAGCTTCGCCCGCTGCTGCGCGCCGTACACGCTGATCCAGTCACCCGGGTTCAGCACGCCCCGGAGCTGCCCGTCGACGCTCACCGCCACCTGACCCGAATGCTCCAGCACCAGGATCCCGACCGACTGCGAACAGTCCAGCACCACGCTGCGGTTGAACACCATGTGCGCCGCCACGGGCGTGAACACCAGCGCGTCCAGCTTCGGCGACACGATCGGCCCTCCCGCCGCGAAGCTGTACGCCGTGGACCCGGTGGACGAAGCGACTATGAGCGCGTCGGCGCTGTAGGAGGCGAAGAGCTTCCCGCCGACGTACACCGCGAGGCTCGCCTGCCGGTCCCGCGCCAGCTTCTCCACGACGACGTCGTTGAGCGCCAGCACGTCCAACGGCACGCCCCAGCCGACCTCGCTCTTCATCCCCGGCCGCGGCTGCGGCGGCGGCAGCGCGGGCCCGCGCCCGTACCGCAGCATCGCCTCCATGCCCCGCGGGATCTCCAGCGGCCGCGACGCGCGCATGGTCAGCGCCATCCGCGCGTCCACCGTCGTCTCGCCCCGCTGCACGGCGTCGAGCGCCGCACGCACGTCGTCGGTGCTGACCTCGGTGAGGAAGCCGACGCGCCCGACGTTCACGCCCAGCACCCGCGCCCCCGACGGCCCGGCGACGCGCACGCCACGCAGGAACGTGCCATCGCCGCCGACGGTGACGATCAGATCGGGATTGCCCGCCCGCGCCGCCTCGTCCCGCGCGTGCAGCCTGCCGTCGTGGTCGTCCCACACGTCGATGTCGACGCACGGGATGCCGTGCTCGGCCGCCCACTGCCGCACCTCACGGGCCGCCGCGAGTGCCGCCTCCTTGCCGCCGTGGACGACCAGACCGACGCGCTCGACAGGCACCATGCTTCCCATTGTCCAGACCGCGGCGGATCAGGCAGCGCGTCGTCCCGTCAGTTCGACGGGACCTTGATCAGCAGGGCGTCACCCTGGCCGCCGCCACCGCACAGCGCGGCGGCACCGAGCCCGCCGCCACGGCGCCGCAACTCGTGCACGAGGTGCACCGCCAGCCGGGCACCGGAAGCCCCGATCGGGTGGCCGAGCGCGATCGCGCCGCCGTTGACGTTCACCTTCTCCGGGTCCAGCCCGAGCTTCTCGCTCGACACCAGGCCCACCGCGGCGAACGCCTCGTTGATCTCCACCAGGTCCAGCGCGCTCACGTCGAGCTTCGCCTTCGCCAGCGCGGCCTTGATCGCGTTGGACGGCTGCTCGTGCAGGCTCGCGTCCGGGCCGGCGACGACGCCGTGCGCGCCGATCTCCGCCAGCGGCGTGATGCCCAGCTCCTCGGCCTTCTCCCGGCTCGCCACGACGACGGCCGCCGCGCCGTCGGAGATCTGCGACGCCGAGCCCGCGGTGATCGTGCCGTCCGCGGCGAACGCGGGACGCAACTTCGCCAGGCCCTCGACGGTCGTGTCCGCGCGCACGCCCTCGTCGGTCTCGAACAGCACCGGGTCGCCCTTGCGCTGCGGGATCGAGACGGGGGCGATCTCCTCCTTGAACAGGCCGTTCGCGATCGCCGCCGCGGCCCGCTGGTGCGAGCGCGCCGAGAACTCGTCCTGCTGCTCACGGGTGAGGCCGTAGCGCGAGTTGTACTTCTCGGTCGAAGCGCCCATCGCGACCTGGTCGAAGGCGCAGAACAGGCCGTCGTAGGCCATGTGGTCCAGCAGCGTCGCGTCGCCGTACTTGAAGCCCGACCGCGACTTCGGCAGCAGGTGCGGCGCCTGCGTCATCGACTCCTGCCCGCCCGCGACGACGAGGTCGAACTCGCCCGCGCGGATGAGCTGGTCGGCCAGCGCGATCGCGTCGAGGCCGGACAGGCACACCTTGTTGATGGTCAGCGCGGGCACGTCCATCGGGATGCCCGCCGCGACCGCGGCCTGCCGCGCCGGGATCTGCCCCGCGCCGGCGGTCAGGACCTGGCCCATGATCGTGTACTGCACGGCCTCGGGCGCCACCCCGGCGCGCTCGAGCGCGGCCTTGATGGCCACCCCGCCCAGCTGTGCTCCGGAGAAGTCCTTCAGGGACCCCAGCAGTCGACCGATCGGGGTGCGGGCGGCACCCAGGATCACCGAACCGGACAAGGCAGCCTCCAAAACACGAACAACGGCGGTCATCTCGACGATACCGGCAGGACCTCGCCAGTACAGGTGTGAGTCGCGGCACGCGAAGGGCGCCTCGCGGGCGCCTATGCTCCCCCTCATGGATGAGGCGCTGAAACCGCTCGTGACGACGATCGACCACGTCGGCATCGCGGTGCCGGACCTCGACGCGGCCATCGCCTTCTACGCCGAGAACTTCGGCATGCGCGCGACGCACACCGAGGAGAACGAGGAACAGGGCGTGCGCGAAGCGATGCTGCACGCCGAGGGCGACGAGTCCGGCCCCGCGATCCAGCTGCTCGCGCCGCTGCGCCCGGACTCGACGATCGCGAAGTTCCTCGGCACCAAGGGCCCGGGCCTCCAGCAGCTCGCCTACCGGGTGCGCGACGTCGAAGCCGCCGCGGAGGCCTTGCGCGCCAAGGGTTTGCGGCTGCTGTACGACAAGGCCAAGCGTGGCACCGCGGGCAGCAGGGTCAACTTCGTGCACCCGAAGGACGCCGGCGGCGTGCTCGTGGAACTGGTGGAGCCCGCTTCCTAGGAGGGAGCAGGCCGCGCCATCAGCGCGTCGGCGATGAAGTTCAGCTCCCGCTCCATCAGGTCCGGCGGCTCGTCGCCGTGCCGCGCGACCGAGTGGCGGTAGCTCACGGCGAGTGCGAGCAGGCCGGCCGCGCTGTCGACGTCCGCGACCGCGATCCCGCCCTCACCCGCCGCGAGGATCACCGCCCGCACCTGCCGCACCAGCTGCTGGAACCGTTCGTGCAGCGCGTCCCGCACCGCGCGGTGCGTGTCGGCCTCACGCCAGAGCAGGTGCGACAGCATGCGGGAGCGGGCGAGCCGGGCGTCCAGTTCGCGGACCAGACGCCGCAGGCTCTCCGCGATGTCCCCCGGCACCACCACCAGCTCCGGCTCGATCTGCTCGTCGGGCAGCCGCTTGATCAGCGCGCCCAGCAGGTCGGACTTGCGCCGGAAGTAGTAGTGCACGAGACCTTTCGGCACGCGGGCGCGTTCCGCGATGCGCGACGTGGGCGTGGCGTCGAAACCCGATTCGGCGAACAGCTCTTCCGCCGCGACGAGGATCCGCTCCTTCGCCGGGGGCTCTTCCGTGCTCAGTGCTGACCCGCCATCCTGTGCGCCGAGTTCGCCACGGGCAGCGCCGCGGCACCGATGATCAGGGTCAGGCCGCCGATGATCCAGGCGGACCACGCGGCGGCGGTCATGTCGGTGTAGCTCATCACCCAGGGTGAGATGAACAGCAGGGCGCCGAGCACGACCTGCACCCCTTCGCCGTAGACGAGCCCCGGCATGGCCAGGGACAGCAGACCGTCGAGGGCGATCAGCGCGCCCAGCACGATCATCGTCCACATCGCGGCGTTGTCGGTGTCCACCCACAGGAACGACAGCACCGCCACCACTCCCAGCACCACCTCGGCCCAGTCGTGCGGACGCATCCATGCACGTGTCGAGGTTTCGGCCATCGTGAATCACCTCCTGAAAGCGCCTTTGCTCTCCCGGATTTCCATGGTGCGCTTGGTTGGCCGCCCGGTCAATGTCCCATCACGGAGCGCACCCACCCCTATGACGCTCCGCGTCGCGGTTACTCTCTTGTTATGAGCCTTGGCGAAGAACGGGAGCTTGTACCGCTGGGGGCCGGCTTCGACCTGGCGAAGCGCGGCTACGACCGGCACCAGGTGGACGAGCACCTGGAACGGCTCGACGGCGACCTCAAGATGCTCGCCGCCGACCGGGACGCCGCCATCACGCAGGCGGGTGACCTGGCGCGCCAGCTGGAACAGGCCCGTGGGGAGATCGACAACCTCCGCGGCCAGGTCGAACGGCTGGGCCAGCCGCCGACGACCGTCGAGGGCCTGTCCGAACGCCTGCAGCGCATGCTCCGGCTCGCGCAGGACGAGGCCGCCGACACCCGGGCCCGTGCCGAGGCCGAGGCGGGGCACATCCGGGCGAAGGCCGAGGCCGACGCGAGCGCGATGCGTGCCCGCTACGAGCAGCTGCTGTCCGAGCTCGACGCCCGGCGCAAGGAGATGGAGGCCGAGCACCGCAAGGTCCTGGAGGACGCGCGGGCCGAGGCCGAGTCGATCACCCAGAAGGCCAAGGACGAGCGCGACCGGCTGGACTCCGAGGCCGAGCAGCGCCGCACGAAGGTCGAAGAGGACTTCGAGATCGCCATGGCCGCCCGGCGCAACGAGGCCATGCGCGTGCTGGCCGAGCAGGAGGCCGCGAGCAAGGCCGAGGCGGAACGCCGCGTGCGCGAGGCGACCGAGGAGGCCACCGCGATCCGGACGAAGGTCGCGGAGGAGCAGAAGACGGCCCACGAGGAGATCGAGCGCCGCCGCCGCGAGTCGATCGAGGACGCGAACCGCCGCAAGCAGGCGTCGATCACCGAGGCGAACGCCCGGCTCGCCGAGGCCACGGACGAGGCGCAGCGGCGGGTCCGCGAGGCGACCGAAGAGGCCAACAAGCGCATCAACGCCGCCGCCGACCGGGTCGAGGCGCTCCGCTCGCTGCGTGCCGGGATCGCCGAGCAGGTCAAGGCCGCGAAGGCCGTGCTCAACGAGGCGACCGCCGTCCTGGGCGACGCGGCGCCGGTGGTGGAGCCGCTGCCCGAGGAGCAGCCGACCCGTCCGGCGACGCCGGTTCCGGCCGCCAAGGAGGGGGCTGCGAGCAAACCGACTGGCGAGTAGCCTTCACAGCCACGCGGTTCGCGCACTGGCCGGGAGGACTTTCGCATGGCGGCTTACCAGACTGTGGTCGTGGGTACGGACGGTTCGGATTCGTCCTTTCGCGCGGTCGACCGGGCGGCGGCGGTGTCGGCGGATTCGGGTGCGCGGCTGGTGATCGTGTGCGCCTACTACCCGGCGAGCCGCAGCGACGTCGAGAAGGCGCAGGACGTGCTCCGCGACGAGGCGTACCAGGTGGTGGGCTCCGCTCCGGCCGAGGACACGCTGCAGTCGGCGCGTGACCGGGCCGTCAAGGTCGGCGCCACGGACATCGACACGGTCGCGGTGGTCGGCGAGCCGGTGGAGGCGCTGCGGAAGGTCGTGCGGGAGCGGTCGGCGGACCTGCTGGTCGTCGGCAACCGGGGGCTGAACACGCTGGCCGGCCGGATCCTCGGTTCGGTGCCCGCGGAGGCGGCGCGGAAGTCCGGGGTGGACGTCCTGATCGTGCACACGACCTGACGGTCCGGCGTGGACGAGGAACGACTCGAAAGCATCCTGCTCGGCGGTCAGCGGCGGTACACGCGGCTCGAGGTGGCCGAGAAGACGGGTGTGCCGATCGAACGCGCGACGAGGCTGTGGCGGGCGCTGGGTTTCGCGACGGTCGCCGATGACGACGTGGTGTTCACCGACGCCGACGTGGAGGCCGTGCGCCTGGCCGATCAGCTGATTTCGTCGGGGTGGCTGGACCCGCGCCTGGAGACGACGGTGACGAGGGCGCTGGGCCAGCACCTGTCGCGGCTGGCGGAGTGGCAGGTGTCCATGTTGTGGACGCTGATCACGGAGAACGAGGAGCTGGGCCGCGACGAGAAGCAGGTGGCGCTGCTGGTGGAGCGGCTGGTGCCCGAGTTGCAGCGGGTGCAGGACTTCGTGTGGCGGCGGCACCTGGCGGCGTTCGCGGGGCGGGCGCTGGCGTCGCCGGAGGAGAACCTGGAGGCGCGGACCGAGGTCGCGGGGTTCGTGGACATGGTCGGGTACACGCGCTTGACGCGGCGGATCGGCGAGTCGGAGCTGAGTGAGATCCTGGAGCGGTTCGAGGCGCTGGCGACCGAAGTGGTGGCCGAACACCACGGCCGGGTGGTCAAGATGATCGGCGACGAGGTCCTGTTCGTGGCCGATTCGCCCGTGGACGCCGCGGAGATCGCGCTGACGTTGACGGAACGCACAACGGCGGACCCAACGCTGCCGGACGTCCGGGCGGGGATGGCGTCGGGGAGGATCTTGAGCCGCTTCGGGGACGTGTACGGCTCGGTGGTGAACCTGGCCGCACGCCTGACGTCGATCGCCCGCCCAGGCACGATCCTCATCGACCGGGAACTGGCCCGCGCGCTGGCGACGACCCACAGGTACTCGATCCGCCCCCGCCGCGCCACGGCTGTTCGCGGTTACGCGCGCCTGCGCTCGTTCGCCCTCCGCCGGGGCTGAGGCGCTTCGGGCGCGGTTCGGGCGGTCTGTTCTGTTGACCGCAGCCCGCCCACGGCACGCCACGCCACGCCACGGCCATCGCACGCCGCCGCGGCCGCTGCACGCCGCCGCGGCCGCCGCGCGAGCCACCGCCGCGTAGCCGAACGCACCCCGCGCCCCACCGCCGCAGCCACCGAACGCACCCGGGCCCCAGCGCCGCGCCGCCGCACGTACCGCGCGATCCACGCCGGCACCGCCGAGCGCACGCCCCACGAGCCACCGCCCGCACCCGCAACCCATCGCCGCGCCGCCGCACGCACCCCGCCAGCCCACCGCCGCGGTCACCGGAGCCACCCGCACGCACCGCGCAACCCACCGTCGCGGCCGCCGAAGGCGACGCCACAGCCCGCCCAGCGCGCCACCCCAGCCACTTCGCGCCACAGGCCGCCGCGAGCCCCACGGCGGCAGGCCAAGGCGGCGAACCGGCCAGGCGAACTGCCACCGCGAACCTCGCCGTCCGGTGCACGCAGCCCGACGACGGGCGCGGAACCGCGAGGGTCAGGCGGGCAGCACGGCGTACTGCCGCACGTACAGATCGGTGTAGGTGACGGGCCCCCGCGGCCCGGGGACGCGGTCGAGGTTGATGCCGGTCTCCGGCACGGCCAGCAGCTTGAAACCGTCGAGCAGGCGCGTCGGCGCGTTCCAGAAGACGCCCGTGCCCGTGTAACCGTCGAAGAACGCCTCGGCGGCGGCGCTGTCCTCCGTGGCGATCCCCGCCGCGAGGCCGGACGTCTGCTCGTTCGCGATGCGCACCGCCTCGGCGAGGCTCTCGACCTGCGCGACGGTGACCGTCGCCTCGTGGTCGGAGTCCAGTGCCCACTCGTAGCCGATCGCGTGCTCGTGCGGCGGCAGCGAAGGCGTCACCTCACGCTCCGCGAGCGCCTCGGAGATCACCGGCCACAGCCGCTCGTGGACGGCGGAGTGCACCAGCAGCAGGTTCAGCCGGTTGCACACGCCCAGCCGGTCGAGGCTGTCGAACACCAGCGCGCGCACCTTGTCCGCGTCCGCGGCCTCGTCCACGTAGAGCACGCCGCCGCCGTCCGCGTGGGCGAGCGTGCGGACGCCGTGCACCGCGGCCTCGGTGGCGAGCCTGCGGGTGCTCTCCCCGCTACCGCGCAGGATCACCAGCGGCACCAGGCTCGGCAGCTGCACCAGCGCCGTGGCGGCCTCGCGCTCGACGCGGGGCACGAGCTGGATCGCGTCCGCGTCGATGCCGGCTTCGGTGAGCGCGGGCGCGATCACCACGTCGAGCAGCCGCTGTGCGGACCCCAGCGCGGCCGAACCCGTGCGCAGCACACCGGCGTTGCGGGACTTGACCAGCTGCGAAGCCACGTCGACCGTCACGTTCGGCCGCGCCTCGTAGTTCGCGCCGATCACGCCCACCGGGCGCCGCCGCTCCACCAGCCGCAGGCCGCCGTCCAGTGTGGACACCGGGATCGACCGTTCCTGGTGCGGGGCGCCGGCGAGCAGGCGCAACTGCTCGGCCATCCCGGTGAGCCGCTCCGCGGTGATGGTCAAGCGGTCCAGCAGCCCCGCGCTCATGCCCTCTTCCCGGGCCTTCGCGACGTCGGCGCGGTTGGCTTCCAGCACCGCCTCACGGTGCTCCAGGAGCAGGCGTGCCATGGCGGTCAACGCGGCGTCGATGGCCTCGTCCGGCGCCGTGGCCAGTGCTGGAGCCGCCGACTTCGCCGCCCGCGCGCATTCCTCTACTGCCTTGGCCACCTCGTCGGACACAGCGCACCTTCCTTTCGCCGCTTTCAGGCACTCCAGTGTGCCGTACGAGCAGCTCAGGACTGCAGCGCGGGCTCCAGCAACCACGCCCCGCCGACCACGAGACACGTCAGCGCGATCACCACCATGATCAGCACCCACAGCGCGGCGGGCACGCCGGTGAGCCGGTCCAGCTGGTCGACGTCGGAGTCGCGTGCCGCACCCCGGCGCCGTTTCCGCTGCAGCTCGAACACCGGCCGGAGGCCGCCGAACAGCAGGAACCACGTGATGAGGTACACGAACCACGCCTGCACCTCCGGTCCGGCGACGAGCGCGACCACGGCGAGCCCGCCCGCCGTCAGCACGACGGACAGCACGCCGTAGGCGTTGCGCACCATCACCAGCACCCCGAGCAGGAGCACCGCGGCGACGGCGAGCAGCACCGTGATCCGGTCGGCGGCGAGCAGCCCGGCGAACCCGAGCCCGAGCACCCCGGGCGCGGGGTAGCCGGCCAGCGACGTCAGCACCATGCCGGGCCCCGTCGGGCGACCGCGCGACACCGTGACGCCGGACGTGTCGGAGTGCAGCTGGATCCCCTGCAGGCGCCGCCCGGCGAGCACCGCGACGAGGGCGTGCCCGGCCTCGTGCACGATGGTCACGAGGTTGCGGGCCAGCCGCCACGGTGCCCCGGACAGCACCAGCAGCAGCGCGAGACCGCCCGTCACCAGCGGCACCCAGACCGTCGGGTCCGGCTGCGCACCGAAGATCCCGACCGGTGATACGACGTCGCCCGTGTCCGCGAGTTGCACGCGCGCAGCTCACCACATCGGTTGTCTACGTGGTGTTACCACCCCCGTCCGTTTCACAGGTTTCCGTTCTGCTGTCAATAAGTCCTGGTCAGGTCGCCGCGTCGGGACGACGGCTCGCCTCGGCGGTGAGGGCACCCGTGCGGCCCGCTCCGGGGCGCGGTTAGGCGGGTCGGCGCACTCGGCCCGGACGGTCACCCCATTCGGCTCGGTGAGGTCGCGCGCGGTCCGAGGGGCCAGCCCGAAGGGTTCCGTGCTGAACGGCCCCGGCACGAGGGGCACCCGGTTCAGCTCCGAGGGGCTCGGTGCTGAAGGGCCCCGGCCCGAAGCGCGCCGACGCGAACAGCACCAGTCCGGGAGGCGCGGTCCCGAAGGGGCCCGGCCGGAACGGCAGGGTCCCGAAGGGGCCCGGCCGGAACGGCAGGGTCCCGAAGGGGCCCGGCCGGAACGGCACCACCCCACCGAGCACCGGCCCGCGAGGCTCGGCCCCGAAGGGCCTCGGTTCGAGGAGCACCGGCCCGAAAGGGCAGCAGTCCGACGCCCAACGGCCCGAGGCGCATCAGCCCGGAAGGCCCGGCGCTGAAGCAACTTCACCCGACAGACACCAGCCCGAGGACCTCAGCCTGGAGAGCGCCGATCCAAAGCGCACCAGCCCGAGGGCCAGCACTGACGGGGCCTGAACCGACAGACACCGGCCGAAAGGCCCGGCCCGAAACCAGACACCGGCCCGAAGGCCCGGCTCGAAACGCGTCGCCCCCGAACGGCACGGCCATAAGCCGCCAGCCCGAACGGCATCAGCCCGAGAGCCCCGGCCCGAGAGTGCCGACCCGAAGCGCACCAGCCCGAGAGCTCTACCCCGAAGGGTCAGATCCTCAAGGCAGCAGCCCGCAAGGCAGCAGCCCGAAGGGCCTGCCCCGACAGAAACCAGCCCGAGGACCTCAGCCTGGAGAGCGCCGATCCAAAGCGCACCGGCCCGAGGGGCCGGCACTGACGGGGCCCGACCCGACAGACACCGACCCGAAGGCCCGGCCCGCAACGCGCCTCCCCCGAACGGCACCAGCCCGCAAGTCACCGGCCCGACCGGCCTCGGCCCCCAGCCCGGAGCCTCCGACCCAGCTCCCCCGTTCCCGCCCTCGCCCCGAGCGCCCTCGAACCGGACCCACGGACGCCCGAGAACCCCCGCCCGACGAGTGCACGGACTCGACGCCAAGACCGTGACCTCGCCTACGGGCGCGCGGGATCCCGCACCCCTGACCGTGGACTCACCCCAGGCGGACCTCCCGATGGACGCGCAGCAGCAACCCCACCCAGCTCCGGTACGGGCGCCAGCGTTCGGAGAGCGCCTCGAGCTCCGCGACGTCCGCATCCGGCAAGCCGTACAGCTCGCGCATCTCGTCGTGCAGACGGGGTTCATTGGCCGGGAACAGGTCCGGATGACCGGCCCCGCGGATGAGGATCAGCTCGGCCGAGAACGGGCCGATACCCGGTAGCCTCCGCAACTGCCGCAGCGCTTCCTCGGGTTCAAGGGCCCGCAGCGCCTCGGCGTCGAGCAAGCCCTCCTCCGCCGCTCGGGCCATCGCGCGGAGCCGGTGCACCTTCGTCGCCGAGAGACCCAGTGGTTGGTCTAGCGTGCGCAGGACCGAGGGCGCGGGGAACGACGCGAGCCGCTTGCCCTCGACGTCGATCAGCTCGCCGTACCGCTCCGCGATGCGCTGCTTGATGGCGGCGGCCTGCGTCATCCGGATGCGTGACGCGATGATCGCCCAGCACGCCGCCTCGTACGGCGAGTGGAACAGCACGGGCCGCAACCCCGGAAAACGCTCCTGCAGCGCACCCACCACGGGATCGGCCCTGCCCAGCTCCGCGAACCTGCCGCCGTCGACGTCCAGCGACAGGATCCGGCCCACCTGCCGCACCGCCGCGCCGGCCACTTCCCCTTCCGCGGCAACGGAAACCTCGACCGAACCCGGTGCTCTCCGCCGGATCAGGACACCGGCGTGCTGCCAGCTCCCCTCGACCGGGAACGCCATGCGCAGCGTGCCCGGCTCCTCCGCGGCGTCGGCGCGCGCCGCCGGCGTGAACCCTTCGAGGAACCGCGCGGACGCGGCGAGGTCGAACGGGCCCTCCGCACGCAGTTCGGCGGGGCGCTGCAAGGTGCTGGTCATCGGTACCTCCAGTGGTCGGATCTTCGTTGCGCCGACCATAGCGGCGACCACCGACAGTTTTCGGCGCCACCGAAAACCCGTTGCCCACCTTGCTACCTTCGTCGCATGGGAACTTTGTGGCAGTCCAGCGTCGCGACCGCTCGTCCGCGGTCCGCCTGAACGCAGCGGCTGCTCACACCCCCGCGCCGACGATCCGTCCGCGCCCCTTCCCCACGCACGCCAGTCGCTGCGTCATGAGCCCTGTCCTTCCTCATGACGTGGAGTCCCCATGCCCCCGGCACCCCGTGCCGAGCGCTCCGGTGGCGTGCACTTCCTTGCCGCACCCCGGATCGCCGCCCGGCTCGTCCGTTCCTGCCCGCTGCACCCCGGCGACCTCGTCGTCGAGTTCGGTGCCGGGCAGGGCGCGATCACCACCCATCTGGCTGAAACGAACGCTCACGTGCTCGCCGTCGAACGAGACCCCGAGTTCGTCCGCAAGCTCCGGAGCCGTCTGGCCGATCGCGGGAACGTCCGCGTGATCCAGGCGGACATCATGAGCTTTCCCTTGCCGCGCAAGCACTTCTCGGTGGTGGCCAGTATCCCCTACGCGCTGTCGACCGCCCTTCTCCGCCGCCTCCTCAGCCCCCAGCGCACCCGGTTGCGGCAGGCCGCGCTCATCGTGGAGTGGGGTTTCGCGAAACGCGTCATCGCGCCCCGGCACCTCGAACAGGCCTGGTGGGCCGCGCGCTTCGAACTGGAACTCGTCTCGCGGATATCCGCGAACTGCTTTTCCCCTCCCCCGCGAGTCGATTCTGCCCACCTCGTCATCCGCAGGCGACAGGCGGTTCCCGACCGGGCATTGTGGACGCTCCTGTCCACGGCATACCGCACCCCGAGCCAGCCCGCCAGGAAGGTCCTCGGACACCCGAAACTCCTGCACAGCACCGGGATCGACCCGGCAGCACCGGTCGCGAAGATCCGGCCCGCGGCCTGGGCCGAGCTGGCGCGCCACCTCGCACGCGACCGCAGCCGGTACTGGCCCCCGCTCCCGCCAAGATTCCGCTGAGAATTCTCAGGAAATTCTTCTCAGCTGATTTCGAAGCTGTTCCACAGGTTCCTCACACCATGGCGACCGAAGCTGGGCACATGAGCGAGAACGACTTCCGGCAGGGCCACCTGGGTAGCTACCAGCCGCAGCAGAGCTACCCGTACTACACGCAGCCTGCTCCCGCCGGGCAGGTCCCCACCCCGCCACCGCCGCGCCGCAAGGGCAAGCGGGTGGCGGCGCTGGTCAGCGCGACGGCCGTGGCGGCCGCACTGGTCGGCGGCGCGAGCGGCGCGGCGATCGTGGGCCTCGAAGGTGGCTCCTCGGCGACCGCTTCCGGGACCACGGCGAGTGCGCAGACGGTCTCCGGCACGACCAACACCGACGTCAGCGCGGTCGCCGCGAAGGTACTGCCCAGCGTCGTCCAGGTGAACGTGACCACCAGACAGGGTGAGGCGATCGGTTCCGGGGTGATCCTCAGTTCCGACGGCAAGATCCTCACCAACGCGCACGTGGTGTCCGGGGCGGTCGGAGACGTCACGATCACCCTGTCGGATGGCAAGCAGTACCAGGCGAGCGTGCTCGGCGCGGACACGAAGGCCGACATCGCCGTGCTGCAGGCGAAGGGCGCCAGCGGTCTCACCGCCGCCACGCTCGGCGACTCCAGCAAACTGGCCGTGGGGCAGGAGGTCGTCGCCATCGGTTCACCGGCCGGGCTGCAGAACACGGTGACCTCGGGCATCATCAGCGCGCTCAACCGGCAGCTGTCCGACATCGGCACCGGTGAGCAGCAGTCCTCGCCGTTCGACCAGACGGCCAACCGGACGAGTGACTCGCCCAGCTACACCGCCATCCAGACGGACGCCGCCATCAACCAGGGCAATTCGGGCGGCGCGCTGGTGAACATGGCGGGCCAGGTGATCGGGATCAACTCCGCGCTCTACAGCCCGTCGTCGTCGGCGGGGTCGGTGGGGATCGGCTTCGCCATCCCGATCAACGACGCGAAGACCATCGTCAGCCAGCTCGAAAACCAGTGACGAGCGGGCGTGCGCGGCGGAACGGGCCGAGGTCGGGGCGGCCCGTTCCGCTGTGTCGGTCGTGGCCGCCGGACACGGCGCGTTAAAGTCGTTCGGTGACCGACCGTCTTGTCTGGATCGACTGCGAGATGACGGGGCTCGACCTCGCCAAAGACGCACTCATCGAAATCGCCGTCCTGGTGACCGACGCCGAGCTCAACATCCTCGGCGAGGGCCTCGACCTCGTCATCCACACCGACGACGAGACGCTGGCGGGCATGCCGGACGTGGTGCGGGACATGCACGCGCGGTCCGGCCTGACCGAGGAGGTCCGCCGCTCCACGACCACGCTCGGCGAGGCCGAGCGGCAGGTGCTGGCTTATGTGCGCCGCTTCGTGCCGGACGCCAGGACCGCCCCGCTCGCCGGGAACTCCATCGCCACGGACCGGGGTTTCATCGCCAGGGACATGCCCGAGCTGGACGCGCACCTGCACTACCGGATGGTCGACGTCTCGTCGGTCAAGGAGCTGGTCCGCCGCTGGTACCCGCGGGTCTACTACGCCAAGCCGGAGAAGGGCCTCGCGCACCGGGCGCTCGCGGACATCAAGGAGTCCATCGGCGAGCTCGACTACTACCGCCGCACGGCGTTCGTCCCCCAGCCCGGACCCAGCACCGAGGAGGCCCGCGCCGCGGCCGCTGACGTGCGGGAACAGCACAGCGGGTAACCCCCTGCGCGGCGGCGGGGACGGCACGCTACGATATCCCGGCTGAGGTTGGCGGGCTGCCGGCTCCTCGCGTGGTGGGTGTAGCTCAGATGGTAGAGCACCTGGTTGTGGTCCAGGATGTCGCGGGTTCGAGTCCCGTCACTCACCCCAACCGCCCCATCGCGGATTTCCGTGGTGGGGCGTTTTTCTTGTCCCGCCTGCGGCGACTCGCCGTTGGCCTGCTGGGGATCCTGTTGCTCAGCGCGTGCGTGTCACCGCCGCCTCCCGCCGGACCTCCACCCGCCTTCCGCTTGCTCGCCGGGCGTTATCAGCTGGCGCGGGATCCGGACAATCCGGCGCTGACTTGGGTCCGCACCCATCTTGGCGGCGAGTCGTCGGCGGCCGAGCCGATCGAACAGCGAATCGCCTACACGCCCGTCGCACGCAGTTTTACGGCCCAGGACACGGATCTCGCCGGTCACGTGCACGACTACGTGGCGCAGGCGGCGCGACAACGCTGGCAGCCGATGCTCGTCGGCGCGTTCACCGAACCGGGGCGCTGCCCAGAGGCGGGCTCGCCCGCCGTCGCCGATTTCGCGCGTGGGCTCGGCCAGGAGAGGGCCATCGTCGTCCTCGAACCGGGGTTGCTGCTGGGTGATTGCCCTGGTGCAGCGGCCTACCTCGCTGCCGTGGTCCACACCATCCGCACTGCCGCGCCGAACGTGTTCGTGTTCCTCGACGTGTCCGGAAACGACGATCCCAGTCAGTACGCCGGAAGACTTCTCGCCGCGGGAGTCCGTGAGGCTTCGGGGATCACTGTCAACGTCGGCCGATATGCCTCCATGGAGAAGCTCGCCGGGCCGACTCGACGGCTGTTCGACGCCTTGGCGGCGAGCACGGGGCGCCGCGACTACTTCCTGCTCGCCGACAGCGCCCGCAACGGTGCCACGGTCACGGACGACTGCAATCCCGCGGGGGCGAAACCGGGTTCGCCCGGGGCGTTTTCGGATGAACCTGGCGCGCTGCAACAGGCCTGGCTGACGGTTCCGGGTGTTTCCGACGGACCCTGTGGCACCGCTCCCGGTTCTCGTCGCGGGGAATTCGTCCCGGACCTGGCCCGGCAGATGGCCGGTTGACCCGGCCTTTCCGGTGACGGTACTTGCGTCGTCGAGTCGGACACTCGAATATGGAGCCCGAATCACACTGGGGAGGGGGACCACCGGTTGTGCCCGCAGCACCAACCGTCCTCATCGGACGTTGGCCGGAGGGGCGGCGGCAGGTCCCGATCACCGTTCCGCACAGCCGTGGAAGCGTTTTCGCGGCACCGTCATCGCGTGCTTTGAAGGTGCGCGGAGCAAGGGGGAGAGTTCGTGTCGTATCCGCAGCAGCCAGGGCAGCCGGGACCGTTCGGGCCGCAGGGACAGTGGGGCCAGCAGCCGCCCGCACATCCGGGCGCACCGGGGTATCCGGGGTATCCGGGAGGGCCGGGAGGGCCGGGCGGCTATCCGGGAGGGCCTGGTGGCTGGGGTGCGCCGCCACCTCCGCCTGGTCGTCGCCGGAAGGGACTGATCATCGGCCTGGTGATCGCGGCGGTGGTGGTCGTCGCCGGCGGGGTGACCACCGCGGTCGTGCTCAGCTCGGGACACAAGATCGACGCCGCGTCGATCCCGAGCTACACGCCGCCCCCGCTGCCGAGCCTGAGCGTCAGCGGGCTGCCGAGCAGCCGCCGCTCCGCGACGCCCAGCAGCTCCGCCTCGGCACCGAGCAGCGCCGTCGGCTCGGCCGGCGCCCGGGGCAAGTCCACTCCCGAGGAACTCCAGAGCGCGGCAGTCGCGGCGTACACGTCCCGCCAGGTGGCCGACTTCCAGGCGCTGAGCTGCAAGGAGCTGTCCCAGTCGCAGCTGGACCAGCTGCAGGGCGAGCTGGCTTCGCTGCCCGCGGACGCCACCTGGTCCAATGGTGCGCCGCCGCAGGTCAACGGTTCCACCGGCACGATCCACGTGGACGGCACCAGCGGCGGGCAGACCCGGACAGCCCAGCTGCCGATCGTCAAGAACGGCGATCTGTGGTGCGTTGACGCCTGACCGGACGTGTCACGCCGGCGTCGACCGCTCGGCCCGGAACGTCCTCCGGTAGGCCAGCGGTGACACCCCGATCACCGCGTGCAGGTGCTGTCGCAGAGAGGTGCCGGTGGCGAAACCCACCTGGCTCGCGATCTCGTCGATCGGCAGGTCACTCGATTCGAGGAGGTGGCGGGCCCGGGCGAGTCGTTGCTGGATGATCCAGCGGCCCGGGCTTGTGCCGACCTCGTCGGTGAAGCGGCGGGCGAAGGTGCGCGGGCTCATCCGCGCGTGGTGTGCGAGATCGGCGAGCGCGAGCGGCTCGTGCAGGTGTGCGAGCACCCAGCTGCGGGTGGCCGACGTGCTGTCCTGCGACGTCCGGGGAACCGGCGCTTCGATGTACTGCGCCTGTCCGCCGTCTCGCCACGGCGGCACCACGCAGCGGCGCGCCGCCCGGTTGGCGATCTCGCTGCCGTGGTCCCTGCGCAGGAGGTGCAGGAACACGTCGACGCCGGAGGCGGCACCGGCCGAGGTGAGGATGTCGCCGTCGTCGACGAACAGCACGTCCGGGTCGAGGTCCACCTTCGGGAAGAGGCTCCGGAAGCGCTCGGTCGCCTGCCAGTGGGTGGTGGCCCGGCGGTCGTCCAGCAGGCCGGCGGCGGCGAGCACGAACGCGCCGGTGCAGATGGACACGAGCCGGGTGCCGGGCCGGATCAACCCGAACGCCGCGGCGATGGGCTCCGGCAACCCGTGTGCGAGGAACTCAGCCATTTCGGGGGACGGGTCGAAGGACGCGATCACCACGGTGTCGGCGCTGCTCAGCACCTCCGGGCCGTGCTCGACGGCGATCGTGAAGTCGGCCGCCGTGCGCACCGGCCCGCCGTCGACCGTGCAGGTCAGGACCTCGTACAGGTCCTCGGTCGCGCCGAAGATCCGGCTGGGGATACCGAGTTCGAAGGGATACACCCCGTCGAGGGCGAGCACGACGACCCGATGCGGGTGTGTCAAGAGCCGACTCCGATCGCTCGCGTGGTCAGGGATGGCACGATCTCATCGTAAGGTGACCATCTTGCCATTGCCGGGTCTG
The DNA here is from genome assembly GCF_039542405.1 of Amycolatopsis dongchuanensis. Lineage (NCBI taxonomy): Bacteria > Bacillati > Actinomycetota > Actinomycetes > Pseudonocardiales > Pseudonocardiaceae > Amycolatopsis > Amycolatopsis dongchuanensis. Next base: position 42,272 of record NZ_BAABIB010000012.1, on the reverse strand, counting down.
GTGCGGACCCAGCACGCTGGGGTTCATGAGCGAAAGCACCACGATGCGTGCCATCAGCCAGGAAGCCTTCGGCGGCCCAGAGGTGCTCGAGGAGGTCGAACGGCCGCGGCCGGTGCCAGGAGGGAACGAGATCCTCGTCCGCGTCCACGCCGCGGGCGTGAACCCGACCGACTGGAAGCACCGCGGGGGCCTGCCGTGGCTGAGCGAGCCGGTACCGGTCCTCGGGTGGGACGTCTCCGGGGTCGTCGCGGAGGTCGGCGCCGGGGTCACCCTGTTCAAGCCCGGCGACGAGGTGTTCGGCATGCTGCCCTACCCGCACGGCGCGGGCGCTTATGCCGAGTACGCCAAGGCCCCTGCCAGGTCCTTCGCCCGGAAGCCGGCGAACCTCGACCACGTGCAGGCCGCCGCTCTGCCGCTCGCCGGTCTGACCGCGTACCAGGCGCTGGTCGACGCGGCGGAGGTGCGGCCTGGGCAGCGGGTGCTGGTCCACGCCGCGGCCGGCGGGGTCGGGCACCTGGCCGTGCAGATCGCCAAGGCGCGGGGGGCGCACGTCATCGGCACGGCCAGCGCCGGCAAACACGACCTGCTGCGTGACCTCGGGGCGGACGAGTTGATCGACTACCGGACCACGGATTTCACCACCGCGGTCGACGGCGTCGACGTGGTCCTGGATTCCCTTGCCGGTGAAGTCCGCACGCGTTCCCTGGAAATCCTGCGCCGGGGCGGCGTCCTGGTCTCGTTCGTGGGCGACGGCGGCGAATCCGCCGATCGACAGAAGGCGGCCGAGCTGGGTGTCCGGATGGAGGGATTGCTTGTGGAGGCCGACAACGCGGGCATGCGCGCCATCGCCGAACTCGCCGAGCAGGGCCGGCTCCGCCCCCACCTCGACGCGACCTTCCCGCTCGCTGAAGCCGCCAAGGCCCACGCCCACGGGGAGACTGGCCGGACCACGGGGAAGATCGTCCTCGTCGTTCGTTGAGGGATGCCGGGTCGTTTTCGTGCGGGGGAAGCGATTCCGACAGGCAGGTTGGCTGCCACTCCTTGGGTGCACCTACGTCGGTCGACACATTCCCTCACGGAGTCCGGTGGTGACCCTGAGGATGTCGGCAGATCAACGGAACTTTGTGGCAGTTCTTTGCCTATGCCCGCCGTTACCGGTCAAGAGCAGCGTTGTTTGCCGCCGTATAGGTACCGATTACTGCAGGACGGCGCTCCTCGCGCTCATCATCCGAACAATGTGAAACCCCGGCCGCTTGAATCAGAGGCGTGCCGGGGTCTTCGCAGACGAAGGTACACGATGGCTGCCCTGAGCCACCTCGAATCGCGGCTGTCCCATGAGCGTCTGCCGCCGTACCGAACGGCCGCCCATGACCATCGCGACGCGTGGCTCGCTACGAATGGACGCACCTTCCCCGGCAAGCGCTAAGCGGGCGGTCTCAGAGCCGCACCTGCATCGGGCGTCACGCCCCTGCCCACAACCGGCCTCTGCGAAGCCAGCCGTGACGGCTCGTGTTGGGTCGCGTGCCGTGATGCCGCTGGTAAGCACATGAAAGCAGCGACCAGCTGGCGACACACCAGGTGAAGTGGAACGCGCTACCGCCGTCGGCGGGTGGCAAACGCGCGGTCCCCACCCACGTGACTGGCGAGTAAGTGTGCGGTTTCCGTTCAATCAGACGTGGCCGAGCGTCAAAAGCAAAAACCCCAGGCCGTTGACCTGGGGTGATGGTGCGCCATCAGGGACTCGAACCCCGAACCCGCTGATTAAGAGTCAGCTGCTCTGCCAGTTGAGCTAATGGCGCTTGCTCGTTCCGCTTCGGTCTCCCTCAGCGACAAGAGAAGATTAGCACCCCCACCGAACCCCCTTCACGCAGGGTCCCCACGCGCTTGACGGCACGCCCACGCGGTTCAGTTTCATGCACCAAATACTGCTTCCGGCTACACTTCACGGCATGAGTGAGCGGGATCAGGCACTGACGACCCTGCGGCGGCGCGGGGTGCTGGACGCGCTCGTGTGGGCCCAGCGGTCGGCGTACGGGCAGGTCCGGCAGGACTACAACCCCGACGGCGGCCACAAGCAGAGCTGGATCGGCTTCAGCGGGCACACCTACCTGATCGACCGGCTCGACCGCGTCTTCCAGTGCGGCGACTACGCGGCGCCCCGCGGCGAGGGGCCCATCGGCCGCGACGTGCTCGCCGCCGGCATCACCGACGACGACTTCCGCACCATGCCCCACCTCCCCGCCGGCACGGTCGTCCGCCACGACTTCAACGGCTCGCCCGGCTGGTCGGCCGACGGCTGGCGCTGGCTGCTCACCTCCTACCGCTTCGGCGAAGTGCACCGCATCCGCTGGCCCGAACACCGCAAGACCAAACAACTCGTCGCACGACAGCCGCACGACGACGGCGGCCTCTTCCCGCTGACCACGCTGACCACCGTGCCCGTCCAGCCCACCCTGATCCTCGCCCACGCGATGGACCCCGAGACCGTCGAATCCGAGCTGTTCCTCGGGCGCAGCAGGTGGAACCCCGACGGCGGGGACGCCTGGGTGTGGTGCGAGGACCTCCTCGCCCAGCCACCCGCCCGCACCACGTGGTCTGAACCACACCTGCCCACCGCGGTCGCCGACCGGACCGTGCCCGACGCGGACGTCGCCCTGCGTCGGGCGGTGAGCGGTCCTCGTGCTATTGGTGACGCATGAACGACCAGCTGGAGGACGTCGCCGCCTTCTTCGACGGTGGTCGGCTGACACTGGCCCGCCGGCTGGCCGGACTCCGCAAGAACGCCCTCGCCACGCAGATCCAGAAGACCCCCACCGCCGTCGCCGCCTACGAAAGCGGGCTGAAGCGTCCCGCACCGGCCACCGTGGCCGCGCTCGCGCTCGCCCTCGACGTCGCGCCCGGGTTCTTCGTCGCCAGGCCCACCAGCCTTCCCGCGGCGACCACCGCGCCCCACTTCCGGTCGCTGCGCTCCACGAGCCAGCTCTCCCGCGACCAGGCGCACGCCTACGGCTGCCTCGCCGTCGACATCGCCACCGCCATCGAACGGCACGTCGAGTTCCCCGGACGCGACCTCCCCCAGCACCCCGTCGACGGGGCCGCCGGCGCAGGACCCGAAGAAGCCGCACGACTCCTGCGGAAGCAGTGGGAACTGCCGCCGGGCCCGGTCGGCCACCTCGTCCGGCTGGTCGAGAACCACGGCTGCCTCGTCGTGTTCAGCCCACTCGACAACGCGACCGTCGACGCGTACTCCTTCGACACCCCGCTCCGCCCGATCATCCTGCTCAACCCGCTCAAGGACGACTACTACCGCCAGCGCTTCGACGTCGCCCACGAGCTCGGCCACCTCGTGATGCACCTCGACGCCGAACCGGGCGGCCGCACCGTCGAGGACCAGGCGCACCGCTTCGCCGCGGAATTCCTCATGCCCGCCGAGGAAATCGCCGCCGAACTGCCCCGCAAGGCCGACTGGCGTGTGCTCGGGCAGCTGAAACAACGCTGGAACGTCAGCCTCCAGGCACTGCTCTACCGCGCACGCAGCCTCAAGGTCATGAGCGACGTGACCTACCGCAACGCGATGACCACCGTCTCCACCCGCGGCTGGCGACGCCGCGAGCCCGGCCCCATGCCGATGCTCGAACAACCCTCGCTGCTCCCCCGCGCGGTCGAACTCCTCAAGGCCGAAAACCAGGCCGACGAACTGACGCTCGCCGCGGAATGCCAGGCACCGCTGCGCCTCTTCCGCACCGTCACCTCCCGCGCACCGGTTCCGCCTGAGCGGTAACGGACGCCGCCCCGCCCACGACTTGAGGAAAACGGCACACGCGGGCGAGGTGAGGACCGTGACCACGTCGCGGATCGCGACGTTCAACCTCGAGAACTTCGACGAGACCGCCCCGGACGCGCATCCCTCGCTGGACGAGCGCATCACGCTGATGCGGCCCCAGATCGAACGGCTGCGGGCCGACATCGTGTGCTTCCAGGAGGTCAACGGCCAGGAGCGCGACGGGCAGCCACGCGACCTGCACGCGCTCCGGCGCCTGCTGGAGGACACCAACCTCGACGCGGCCGAAACGGTTTCCACGCGCACGGCGACCAAGGAGGTCTTCGACGAGCGGAACCTCGTGGTGGCCTCGCTCTACCGGCAGTCGACCGCCGACCCGCCGGACGAGACCGCCGAGCCCGTGGAAATCGAGCGCCCGATCCTGCACGTCGAAATCAGCGTCGACGAAAAACCGTTGCACGTCATCAACGTGCACCTCAAGTCGAAACTGCCCAGCGAGGTCGCCGGGCGGAAGATCGACGCGTTCACCTGGAAAACAGCGGACTCGTGGGCCGAAGGCGCGTTCATCTCGTCGATGAAGCGCATGAGCCAGGCCGTCGAGGTCCGCCGCCTGGTCGACCGGATCCTGGACGACGACGCCGACGCGCGGATCGTGGTCGCCGGCGACTTCAACGCCACTCCCGAGGAGGTGCCCGTGCTGGCCATCCGCGGCGCCGTCGAGGACACCGTACCCGAGCCCGCCCGCTACACCCTCTACCACCAGGGCAAAGGGCAGCTCCTGCACGACGAGTCGGCCGCGTTCGCCGACGACCGGAAGTACCCCGAGTCCGACCACGCGCCCGTCGTCGCGGCCTTCGAGTTCTGATCCGGCAGGAATTCGCGAACCTGGGGCACGAGAGGAAATTTTCCTACCTCGCCGATCCCCTCAGTTTTTCTGTTATGCTTCATTGACCTACCCAGGGGTATGCGCGCAACATCGCCGCATACCCCTTTTGCGTTACCGACTTCTTCCGTGCTTTTTGTCACGGTTTTCTGGTTGGGATTTTCGAGTGCTTTCCGGCAAGATCCCTGCAGTCACCCAAAAGTGTGGTGACGGGGGTTGCGTCACGGACGCGGGGGCACGTGGCGCCTACTTACTCTTTGGAGCACATCTTGCGTAAGCCCTTGGGGCGCCTCGCGGCCGTGGTGGCCGCCAGCGCTCTGATCACGTTCGCGGCCGCCCCGGCCGCTTTCGCCGACGACACCGACACGGTCACCACGACCTCGTCGTCGTCCTCGGCGGTGGAGACGCCGACCAGCTCTGCTTCGGAGGCACCGTCCTCCTCCTCGGCGTCCACCAGCGAGTCCGCGCCGTCGAGCTCGTCGGCCGCCACCACGTCGTCCTCGGCCGAGACCACCGAGTCGAGCAAGCCGACCCAGACGAGCAAGCCGACGTCCGGTACCAGCTCGCCCACCTCGTCCAGCCAGGCCGAGCCTCCCTACGAGGACAACGTGGCAGGCGGCGCCGACCTCCCCGAGGGCTTCGGCTTCGTGGTCGTCGCGTGCGCGGGGGGCGAGCCGAAGAACCTCAGCTCCCCGTCCTTCGACGTCCTGGAAGGCCCGTACCAGGAGGAGCAGGACGGCCGCTACTGGGACTACCTCGTGCAGCGGCACGAGGGCGTGAGCTTCGACGACCCGAACCAGCACATCGAGGCGTCCTGGGAGTGCCCCGCACCGCAGGGTGGCGGCGCTTCGACCGGCGGCGACATCACCCCGATCCCCGGCACCGGGGACGCCGACGCATGGCAGGCCAGCAACGGTGGCAAGCCCCAGGTCCGCTACGCCCCGAAGACGGGCGTCGAGACGGGCTTCGGCGGCACCGCGCAGGGCTGACACACACATGCGCAACGTTGTCCGGCAGGGCGGTCGCGGGATCGCGGCCGCCCTGCTGCTCGCACTGACACTGACCGGCTGCGGCGGTTCCGGCGGCCAGGCCGCACCCCCCGCACCCACCACGTCCGTCTCGGTCACCAAGCCGTACGACAAGCTGCGGCCGACCGAGGTCAAGATCCCGAAGATCGGGGCGTCGTCCTCGCTGATCTCGGTCGCGATCAACAAGGACGGCGAAATCGCCGTGCCGCCGGTGAACGAGCCGATGCAGGCCGCCTGGTACCGGTTCTCGCCGGTGCCCGGTGACGTCGGCCCGGCCGTCATCCTCGGGCACGTCGACGGCAACCACCAGCCGGGGATCTTCTACCGGCTGAAGGAGCTGAACCCCGGCGACGAGATCCAGGTGACCCGCAGCGACGGCAAGGACCTGAGGTTCGTCGTCGACCACAAGGTGCAGGTCCCGAAGGACCAGTTCCCGACCGAAGCCGTGTACGGCAACTCGGACAAGCCGCAGCTGCGCCTGATCACCTGCGGCGGCGCGTTCGACCACGCCGAGCACAGCTACGTCGACAACGTCGTCGTCTACGCGAACCTCGCCTGACGAAAAAGGCCGTCGGCGCGCCCCCTCGTGCGCCGACGGCCTTTTTCTAGTTCACGCAGTCCGGCGCTCCCGCCGCGGGCGGGTTCGCGACGAACGTCCGCACCTTCGCGAGGTCGAGCCCCAGCGAACTGCCGCTCGCGGACCGGGTCTCGCCCTCGGTCGGCACGGTCCCCGTCCGGACCTCCCCGGGACGGACCGACCGCAGCTGCCCCGCGAACGCCAGCAGGTCCCAGCCCGGATCGGTGTGGACGGTGGTGCGCACGACGTTGAGCAGCGCGTTCAGCCGTTGTGCATCGGTGAGCAGGTTCCCGCTCAACGCCTGGTTCGCGAGCCCCCGCAGGAACGCCTGCAGCCGCACCACGCGATCCAGGTCACCGTTCGGCAGCCCGTGCCGTTGCCGCAGGAACGCCAGCGCCGAACTCCCCTCGAGGACCTGCTGTCCCGCCGGGAACGACGCCCCCGTCACCGAGTCGTGCGTCGCCGCGGACAGGCATACCGGCACTCCGCCCACCGCGGAACTCAGCGCGCCGAAGGCCGACATGTCGACCAGGGCGTAGTGGTCCACATGCACGCCGGTGAGCTCCTGCACGGTGCGGACGAGCGTGTTCGCACCGCCCTGGGCGTACGCGGAGTTCAGCTTGCCCATGCCGAAGCCGGGCACGTCCACCCAGGAGTCCCGCGGGATGGAGACGAGCGACGCCGTGCCGTCGTGCCCGAAGTGGCCCAGCACCACGGAATCCGCGAAGCCGGCGTCGTCGATGCCGGCGAGCAGGACGTTCTGGTCCACCGCTCCCGGCGGTGCGCCCACCACCGGTTCGCCGCGTTGCAGCATGCGTGGCACCACGATCGCGGCGACGGCCACGACGGCGGCCAGTGCGGCCGCGGCCACCAGTACCGGCGTGCGGTTCCTGCGCGGTCGGCGGTCCAAAGTGGACAGCACCAGCGCCGGGTCGGGCCGGTGCCTCGCCTCCTCCGCGAGCGCCGCGCGGATCAGGTGTTCGGTGCGGTCGGGGGTCATGACAACGCCTCCGTCACGGGCAGGCCCCGGCGACGGCCGCCCTCGGCGGTCCGCAGCGTGCTCAGGGCGCGGGAGATGTGGCTGCGCACCGTGCCGGCTGAGCAGCCGAGGGCCTCGGCGATCTCGGCGTCGGTGCAGTCCTCGTAGTACCGGAGCACGATCGCCGCCCGCTGCTTGCGCGGCAGGCCGGCGATCCGCACGCGCATCGCGTCCCGCTCGGCGTAGTGGTCGGCGTGGTCCGCGGAGGGTGTCGCGAGCGCGTCCAGCGTGCTGTGCTCGGCGGTGACGTTGCGTGCCGCACGGCGGCGCCGCCACGACAGGTACTCGTTCGTCACCATGCGCCGCACGTAGCTCTCCGGCGCCCGCAACGACTCGATGCGTGCCCACCGCGACTGCGCGCGGAGCAGCACCTCCTGGACCACGTCCTGCGCCAGGTGCGGATCGCAGGTCAGCGCCGTGGCGTAGCGCAACAACCGGTCGAGGCGTTCAGCCACGAATTCTTCGAAGCGCACCGATGCTCCCTTCGTCCCAGGATCGATGCGCCCCTACAACGCGCTGACCCCCTCCCGTTGTTGAATTCTCCTCACAAGGTTTTGGTCCAGTCCTCGATGGTCAGCACATCGGCCTGCTGCGGGAAGATCCGCTCGACCAGGAACCGGTGCACGTCGGGCTCGGGATCGGCGCACCCGTCGGACAGGACGGTGAGCCGGTAGTCGAGGTCGGCGGCCTGGCGCAGCGTCGAGAGCACGACGCCCCGGGTGGCGACGCCGGTCAGCACGAGGTGCTCGATACCGCGGGCGTCGAGCACGAGCCGCAGGTCGCTGCCGGTGAACGCGCTCACGCGCTTCTTGGTGACCACGATCTCACCGGGCTCGGGCGCGACTTCGGAGACGATGGCCGCACCCGGGTCCTGGTCGGTGAAGGCGCCCTCCGGCAGGGCACCGAAGGTCTTGTTGCGGGGGTGGCCTTCGGGGTGGCCCGCGCGGAACCCGAGCACGACGTGCACGACCGGCAGTCCGGCCGCGCGGGCGGCGCGCACGGCACCGGCGAGGCGCGGCACGTAGTCCGGATCGGGCACGCGGGAGGCGATCGCCTGCTGGAGGTCCATCACGAGCAGCGCGGTGTTCGTCACGAAGAGGTCCTTTCGCGGTTGAGGGAACGGTCGGCGATGGTGATCGCCAGAAACAAAGCGGCGGCGGCGAGCATGAACGCCGCCAGGTGGTGCAGACCGCCGGTGTCGGCGTGCGCGCCGAAGAACGCGCCGTTCGCGGCGGAGGCGACGATGGCGCCGAGGTAGCCGAAAGTGCGCAGCAGGCCGGCGGAGGACCCCATGCGCTCGGCGTCGGCCTGTGCGTACACGGAGTTCTGCAGCGCCAGGCTGTTCAGCCCCTGCGGGACACCGAACACGACGGCGACGACCAGCAGCAGCCAGATCGCGCTGTGGGGGCCGAGCAGGAGCAGCAGGCCACACGCCACGAGCTGCCCCAGCCCGCCGACGAGCAGCTTGGCGCGCACTTCCCGGCGACGACCGGTCAGGGTGGACACGACGATCGCCATGCCGAACAACGGCAGTTGCGTGAGCCCCGCCTCCGACGCCGACAGCCCGCGCCCCTCCTCGACCCACTGCGTGTAGCCGTACAGGAAGGCGTACGAGACGACGTACGCGGCGAGCGCGCGGGCGTAGGTGAGCAGCAACGGCCGGTTGCCGCCCAGCACCCGCAGGTCCAGGAACGGCTGTGCGGTGCGCAGTTCCCGGACGGCGAACCCGGCGGCCGCGACGGCCGTGAGCGCGAGCAGGTACCAGTCGGCCGTCCTCGGGTGCATCAGGAACAGCAGCAGCGACACCAGCATCATGGCGAACAACGCCATCCCCGGCAGGTCCAGCCCGGCGACGGGCCGGTCCGGCTTCGGCGGCCGGGTGCGGGGCAGGAACAACGCGCCGACGACCAGCCCGGCGAGGGCCAGCGGGATGTTCACCGCGAACGTGGTGCGCCAGCCGCCGAGCCCGATCAGCAGCCCGCCCAGCGACGGGCCGATGACGGCGATGGTCTGGGTGGTGACCGCGAGCGCCGTCAGCACCCACGCCGGGCTGTCGTGCCCGGTGCGCTCCGCCTCGCCGCGGATCAGGTACATCGCGGCGGGATAGCCCGCGCACGTGCCGAAACCCAGCAGCACCCTGGCGGCGATCAGCACCCCGAGTGTCGGGGCGAGCACGCCGACGAGCCCGGCGAGCCCGGTCAGCGCGGTGCCGATCAGGAACAGCCGTCGCGGCCCGTGCAGGTCGATCAGCCTGCCCACGACGGGCTGCCCGATCGCGGTGGCCAGGTACAGCGCGGAGATCAGCCACGCGGTCTCGGCGGGCGGTGCCCCGAACGCGACGCCGATCGGCACCAGCGAGACCGCGATGATCGAGGAGTTGACCGGGTTCAGCACCGAACCCAGCATCATCGGGGCGAGCAGCCTGCGGTCGAACCGCTCCGCGGTGGCGTGGCTCATGAGCGGTAGATCCGCTCCAGCAAGGCCATCGCGTCGAGGACGGTCTGCCGTTCGGCCTCGGTCAGCTTGTCCTCGCAGACCCTGGCGAGCCACTCCTCACCGGCACGGCGCTGGTCAGCGAGGAAGGTGCGGCCCTCCTCGGTGACAGTGACGAGCTGCCGCCGCCCGTCCTCCGGGTCGGGGCGGCGCACCACGAACCCGCGCTGCTCCAGCACGGCGACGACGGAGGTCATCGACTGGTGCCGGACGCGCTCGGCCGCGGCGAGCTCGCTGACCGACGCGTCGCCGTCCTTGTCCAGCCTGCCGAGCACGGACGTCTGCGACGGCGTGAGGCCGCTGGTGTCGTACTCCTGCCGGAGCCGCCGCCGCAGCCTGCCGACCACGGTCCGGATCTCGTGCGCGGCGCGCACCGCCGATGCCGACACGGAACTTCCTGCCATGCCGACACCGTAACTCCGCAGCCTTAACTGCGCAACTAAGGCTGTACAGTCTTAGCTGCGCGCTGGCAGCGCCAGCTTCGCCAGCGCGTCGACCAGCGGGGCGAGTTCCGGGAGCTGCTCCGCGTCGGCCAGCGCGCGGGTCAGCGCCTCGTCGTGCGTGGGGCGCGCCTCGTCGAGCAGGCGCCTGCCCGCCTCCGTCACCTCGGTGTAGATCCCGCGGCGGTCGGTCGGGCACAGGTACCGCTGCAGCAGGTCCCGGTTCTCCAGCCTGCTCACCAGCCGCGTCGTCGCGGACTGGCTCAGCACCACCGCGTTCGCGAGCTGGTTCATGCGCAGGTGGAACCCGTCCTGGCGGGCGAGGACGTCGAGCACCGTGTACTCGCTGACCGACAGGGAGTGCGCCTGCTGCAGGTCGCGCTCCAGCCTGTCCTCGATCCGCGCATGCAGGGCGGCCAGCGTCCGCCACCCCTGTGCGCGCGCCTCCACCGCATCGTCGTCGAGTGACACGGTTCACCACTTCCCTCGGGCTACTCGGCTTGCCCCCTCATTGTTGCATGCTACGGTTGGCGACGCGTGCAAATACAAGCGTCTGCAAATATTGCTCACGCTCGATGAAAGAAGGGTTCATGCCTGTCGCACTGTTCGCGCTGGCGCTCAGCGCGTTCGGCATCGGGACGACGGAGTTCGTGATCATGGGCCTGCTGCCCGAGGTCGCGGGGGACTTCGGGGTGTCGATCCCGACCGCTGGCCTGCTCATCTCCGGCTACGCACTGGGCGTGGTCGTGGGCGCGCCGGTGCTGACCGCGCTCGGCTCCCGCGTACCCCGCAAGACCGTGCTGGTCGGACTGATGGTCCTGTTCATCGCCGGCAACCTCGTGTCCGCGCTCGCGCCGGGCTACGGCCTGCTGATGACCGGCCGGATCGTCGCGGCGCTGTCCCACGGCGCCTTCTTCGGCGTCGGCTCGGTGGTGGCGGCCTCGCTGGTCGCGCCGTCGAAGCAGGCGAGCGCCATCGCCATGATGTTCACCGGCCTGACCGTCGCCAACGTGCTGGGCGTGCCCGCCGGCACCGCGCTGGGCCAGCACTTCGGCTGGCGTTCGACGTTCTGGGTGGTCAGCGCGCTCGGCGTGCTCGGCCTGCTCGGCATCCTCGCGCTGGTGCCGCGCCGGACCGCCACCCCCGGCAACGGCCTGCGCAGCGAGCTGGCCGTGTTCCGGCGGCCGCAGGTCTGGCTCGCGCTGGCCATGACCGCACTCGGCTTCGGCGGGGTGTTCGCGTCGTTCACCTACATCGCGCCGATGATGACCGAGGTCGCCGGCTTCTCGCCGGGCGCGGTCACCTGGCTGCTCGTGTTGTTCGGCGTCGGCCTGGTCGTGGGCAACCTGCTGGGCGGGCGCGCCGCCGACCGCGCGCTGATGCCGAGCCTCTACACCATCCTGGCCGCGCTGGCCGTCGTGCTGGCGGTGTTCGTGTTCACCGCACACGCCCAGCTGCCCGCCGCGGTCACCATCGCGTTGTTCGGCGCCGCCGGGTTCGCCACCGTCCCGCCGCTGCAGGCGCGGGTGATGGCGAAGGCCGAAGGCGCGCCCGCGCTCGCCTCCGCGGCGAACATCGCGGCGTTCAACCTCGGCAACGCCGGGGGCGCGTGGCTCGGTGGCCTCGCCATCGACTCCGGCCTCGGCTACACCGCCCCGAACTGGATCGGCGCACTGCTGGCGGCGGGCGGCCTGCTCGTCGCGGTCGTCTCCGGCCTGCTCGACCGCTCACGCCGCCGCGCCGACGTCCTCGTGCATTGAAAGAAGAAGGAGAAGAAGAAGTGATTCCCACCGTCAAGCTCAACAACGGCGTGGAGATGCCTCAGCTGGGCTACGGCGTGTTCCAGGTGCCCGACGACGAGACCAGGGCAGCGGTCGCCGCGGCGCTCGAGGCCGGGTACCGCAGCATCGACACCGCGACGGCGTACGGCAACGAAGGCAGCGTCGGGCGCGCGATCGCCGAATCCGGCATCCCGCGCGACGAGCTGTTCGTCACGACGAAACTGTGGAACGCCGACCAGGGCTACGACGAGACGTTGCGGGCCTTCGACAAGAGCCTCGACCTGCTCGGCCTCGACCACCTGGACCTGTACCTGATCCACTGGCCGGCGCCGGAACTCGGCCGCTACACCGAAAGCTGGCGTGCGTTCGAGAAGCTGTACGCGGACGGGCGCGTACGGGCGATCGGCGTGTCGAACTTCCAGCCGTCGCACCTGGAACGGCTCGGCGGTGAGGTCGTGCCCGCGGTCAACCAGGTCGAGCTGCACCCGTACCTGCAGCAGCGCGAGGTCCGCGCCTACAACGCCGGGCACGGCATCGCGACGGAGGCGTGGAGCCCGCTGGCGAAGGGCGGCGACCTGCTCGGCGACCCGGTCGTCAAGGCGCTCGCGGAGCGGCACGGCCGCACGCCGGCGCAGATCGTGCTGCGCTGGCACCTGCAGCTGGGCAACGTGGTGATCCCGAAGTCGGTCACGCCCTCGCGCATGCGCGAGAACCTGGCGGTGTTCGACTTCACCCTCAGCGACGCCGACGTCGCACAGCTGTCCACTTTGGACCGGGGCGAGCGGACCGGGCCGGACCCGGACACGTTCAACGCGGTCTGAGCAGAGCACGAAGCGATTCGGCGAGGAGGGCCGGGCCCTCCTCGCCGAACGCACGTGCCGGGCGTCAGCCCGCGGCGAGCGCCTCGTCCCGCGTCGCGAAGACCGGGATCTCCTGGTCGAGGCCGGTCAGCTGGAGCGGGCGCGCGGTGGCGCTGCTCGTCGCGACGACCCGCAGCTTCGTGTGGTCGGCGGCCTCCTGGTGCGCCGCGACCAGCGCGGTCAGCCCGGCGGAACCGAGGAACTCGACCCCACCGAGGTCGACGACCAGCGTGCCGGGGCGCTCACGCACCGCGGCCAGCAACTGCTTCTCGAACTCCGGGGCGGTCACCATGTCGATGTCGCCGGAGACCGCCAGTACCGCGCCCTGGCCGTGTTTCTCCACGGTGACGCGCACGGTCTGCCCGCTCGGGGGCCCGGCTGAGGATGACGGATCGGCTGCACTCACGGCGTAAATATCTCACAGGTCGCCGGGAATCTCCGATCAGCCGTGCAAGGCGTGCCCGAGATCCGGGCTGACCGGCAGCCGGGCGCCGAGTCCGGCCACTTCGACCGCCCGGTCGACGCAACGGGTACCGCCGACCAGCCGAAGGACGACCTCCGCGGTGTCCGCGTGGTCCGCGGCGCGCAGCAGCGCGCCGAGCCCCGCGGTGCCGAGGAAAGTCACCCGGGAGAGATCGAGCACCACGCGGCCGGGGGCCGACGCCCAGACCGGTTCGAGCGCGGTGGTCAGCTGCGGCGCGGTGGCCGCGTCGATCTCGCCGTTCGCCTCGACGACCACGACGCCGAGCCGGGGGGTGCTGGAGCTGAGCCTCAACAGGGGTGGGATCGCGGGAGCCGTCATGCGGCACCTCCGTAGCGGTCGGCTGGGCACGTGCCCGTCTCCGGGCAGGGGGGAACGGCTGTGCTCTCAACCGGGTTCGCCGCCTGTCTACCACCGGCCGGTGCGTCTGTACAGCGGGCGTGGCGCGGGTCATCGGCACGGAAAAGCCCGCCGACCCTCGGAGTCGGCGGGCTTTCCCGGATGGGCTCAAGCGGCCTCGGCGCGCGTGCGGCGGACGAGCTTCCGCCGCTCGGCGTCGGTGGTACCGCCGAAGATCCCGTGGTCCAGGCCGGTGTCGAGCGCGTACTGCAGACACTCGGCACGAACCGGACAGCGTGCGCACACGGCTTTCGCCTGCGCGACCTGCCGGGCACCCGGGCCCATTTCGGACACGGGGAAGAACAGCTCGGGGTCCTCGTCCCGGCAGGCGGCACGCTCCTGCCAGTTGCCCTGGTAGGACATTTCCTGCCGCCTCCTTTCTGGCGTGTGTTCCGGGCACGGCTCCGCCGCTCCTGCAATTCGGGAGAAGCACACGAGACGGGCGAACCAGCCGCAGGGTCAACACGCGCTGGTCGGGCTTCCATTCCGCCCTTGAGTTGTGGTGTTCCGCACTAGGCGGTACCCACGGCCGTGGAGATCCAACCACTTTCACCGCGAACGGTTCACGACTTTCACCGTCTTCCGCGGGAACCGGCGTTCGACGTGCTCCTTCGCCGGCGAGCCGGGGTTCACGTAGATCGTCTCCGGCTTGTCCTGGAGCGGGCGCAGCACGGTGTCGAGGAACTCCCGGCGATCTTGCAGGTAGGGGCCGAGCACGTCCTCCCCCGCCGGGCAGACCGCCATGCAGTACGCCGCCTTGTAGTTCGCCTTGAACGACAGGCTCTGCCACATCGACGCGTTCTCGGATTCGGTGACGCGGGAGCGGAAATCGGCCCCGTCCTCGCTGTCGGCGATCGTGGCGACCCAGTCGGTGAACCCGGACATGAACTCGCGGTAGTTGTGGGTCGCGCAGGCGGCGGCGTCGAACGCGCCGTCCTTGGCGATCGCGCCGACCGGGCACGCCGCGACGCACAGCTTGCACTCGAGGCAGGGGTTGTAGTCCAGCGGTTTGCCGTACTCGCTGACCTCGGCGTCCACCAGCAACGTGGCGAGCAACACGAAGTTGCCGAACCGGGGGTGGATGACGTTGCGGTGGACGCCCATCGCGCCCAGCCCGGCGGCGACCGCGACCGTCTTGTGCGCGACCACCCAGATGCGGCCGGGGAAGCGGTCCATCTCCATCGGGAACGTCGCCGAGGGGTTGATCACCCGGTGGCCGGCGTCCTGCAGGATCCGCGTGATCCGGTGGGCGGCCTCGTTGATGATCTCGCCGCTGCGGTGGAACTCCTGGTTGGCGACGCTGCGTGCGGGCGTCCGGACGTTGTCGCGGTTCATGCGGACGACGAGCGAGACGAGGCTGCGCGTGCCCGGCAGGGCTTCGAGCACGTACTTCCGCTCACCCGCGAGGTCCGGGTGGTCGAGCGGCACGGCGGCGACGTCGTCCGCACCCGCGGCGAGGCAGATCTCACGCAGCCAGGCGGCGTCGATCGGGCCGAGCTCGGGCTTGTCCCGGCCCTGGACCGCGCGGACGGACGGATGCGCCGCGATGCGCGACGGCAGCTTGGTCATCGACAACTCCCTGCTAAGTTGGAAAGTCCAACTAACCGTCTCACGTGCTAAGTTGGAATTCAAGACGAGGAGGTGTGCTCATGCCCGCACGCGAGTGCTCGATCGCCAACGCCCTGGCGGTGGTCGGGGAGCGGTGGAGCTTCCTCGCGCTGCGCGAGGTGATGCTGGGGCAGCGCCGGTTCGACCAGATCGCGGCGAACACGGGCGCGAGCCGGGACATCCTGGCGGCGCGGCTGCGGAAGCTGGTGGAGCACGGCGTGCTGCGGAAGGAGCAGTACGAGGACCACCCGCCGCGCTACGAGTACGTGCCGACCGAGGCGGGGCGCGCGCTGCAGCCGATCCTGCTCGGGCTGATGCAGTGGGGGGACAAGTACGTCACGCAGGGCCCGCCGCCGACGGTGTGGGAGCACTCGTGCGGCGAGGAACTCCACACCACGACGGTGTGCGCGCACTGCGGCGAGCCGGTCGAACAGGGCGAGTCCAGGTTGGTCCGGCTGGGCGGCGTGCCGCAGGGGTGATCAGCCGCGGCGGGGGCCTGAGCTGACAGGCGCACGGGCAGGTGCGGCGTGATCAGCCGCGGCGCGGGCCGAACCGCATCGCGAAATCCCGGGCCGCGACCGTGAGGAACGGCCTCCGGCCACGCAACCAGCCGAGCGCGCCACCCACGCGCCACGTGCCGACCCCCAGGTGCACCGTCCCCGCCGCGCGCACCGGCGTCTGCGCGACGGCGCCCCGCAGGGCCTGGAGCACCGTGCCCCGCACCGGGAACGGCAGCTTCAGCCCCGGCGACAGACCACCCACCCGCGCCTCCGCGAGCAGTGCGCCGTCCGCCGTCGCGCCGCCCGTGAACGACGGCTCGTGCCGCACGGCGAACTCCGCCAGCTCCTTCGGGATGCCCCACAACTCGCGGCCACCCTCGCGCGAGGCCGGGCTGTCCACCCAGATGTCGGTGATCGTCAGCCCGAACCGCCCGCCCTGCCGGACCGCGACCGCCGCCAGCAGCTCGTGGTACGGCAACAGGCCACCCGGCAGGTAGTCGACGAACGCCGTCGCCACCACGGCCCTGCCGAACAGCGTCACGGGCCGCACGGCCGGCGGCAACGACGGGACCACGCCTGCGGGCACGAGCCACAGCGACACGTACCCGTGACCACGCAGGTCCCACGGCTCGGGTGGATAGTCCATTGTGGATTCCTCACTTCGGGCTGATCGGCAGGCGCAGCGCGCCGGGCGCGGCCGCGGGCACCACGGGCATCCGCGGCGCCACCGGCCGGAGGCGGGCGTACGGCGAACCCTGCGGCGGACGTCGATCATCTTCGCCCTTGTTGGGCCACAACGCCATCGCCCGCTCCGCCTGCGCGGTGATCGTGAGCGCCGGGTTCACACCGAGGTTCGCCGAGATCGTCGAACCGTCCACCACGTGCAGCCCCGGATAGCCGTAAAGCCGGTGGTACGGGTCCACCACCCCCGTCTCGGCGGAGTCCCCGATCGGGCAGCCGCCGATGAAGTGACCGGTCAGCGGGATGTCGGCGAAGTCCGTCCACGCGCCGCCCGCGATGCCGTCGATCTTCTCCGCCACGCGCCGCGTCGCCTCGTGCCCGGCCGGGATCCACACCGGGTTCGGCTCGCCCTCACCCTGCCTCGTCGTCATCCGGCGGCCGAACAGCCCACGTTTGGTGTACGTCGTCAGCGAGTTGTCGAGGCTCTGCATGACCAGCAAGGCGATCGTCCGCTCCGACCAGTGCCGCGGGTCGAACAACCGCCGCAGGTCCCGCCGGTGCCGCACCAGCTCGCGCACCCCGAGCCGCCACCGCGCGCGCCCCTCCTGCGCGTCGACGAGCACCGTCATCAGCAGGCCCATCAGGTTGCTGCCGTGCCCGTACCGCACCGGCTCGATGTGCGTGTGCTCGTCGGGGTGCATGGACGACGTGATCGACACGCCCTCGGAGTAGTCCACGTCGGCGCCCCGGGCCCTCGCGGCGAGCACGGCCTCGGAGTTCGTGCGGGACAACGTGCCCAGCCGCCCGGAGACGCGCGGCAGGCTGCCCCGGTCACGCAGCCGGTGCAGCAGCCGCTGCGTGCCGAGCGCGGCGGCGGAGAACACGACCTGCTCCGCGGTGAACACGCGCCGGCCCCGGCCACCGGTCTGCCGGGCGTGCACGGCGTAACCGCCCTCGGGCAGCGGCCGCACATCGGTCACCGTGGTCAGTGCGTGCACCTGCGCACCGGCGCGCTCCGCGAGGTGGAGGTAGTTCTTCACCAGCGTGTTCTTCGCGCCGTGGCGGCAACCCGTCATACACGCCCCGCAGTGCGAGCACGCCGTCCGCTCGGGACCGAGCCCGCCGAAGAACGGGTCGGGCACGCGTTCTCCCGGCTCACCGCCGAAGAAGACTCCGACCTGCGCGGGGTGGAAGGTGTCGCCGACACCCATTTCCTCCGCCACGGCCCGCATCACGCGGTCGGACGGGCTGACCCTGGGGTACGTCGTGGCGCCGAGCATGCGCTTGGCCTGGTCGTAGTACGGCGCGAGCTCGGCGCGCCAGTCGGTGATGTGGCCCCATTGCCGGTCGCGGAAGAACGCGTCGGGAGGCTCGTACAACGTGTTCGCGTAGACCAGCGAGCCGCCGCCGACCCCCGCGCCGGTGAGCACGAGGACGTCACGCAGCAACGTGATCCGCTGGATCCCGGTGCAGCCGAGCACCGGGGCGAACAGGTAGTCCTTGAGGTGCCACGAAGTCTTCGCGAACTCCTCGTCGGCGAACCGCCGCCCGGCTTCGAGCACGCCGACCCGGTAGCCCTTTTCCGTCAACCGCAATGCGGTCACGCTGCCGCCGAACCCCGAACCGATGACCACCACGTCGTAGTCGTACACGCTTTCAGGCCGCCTTCCCCGGCGCCACCTCGCGGTACGCCCGCAGGTCCACTTTCGCTGTGCGCCGGTGGTACTCCCAGACCAGACCGGGCCAGTTCGTCGAGATCCGGCCGTTTTCCTCGCGGTACCAGCTGCGGCAGCCGCTCCACACGCTCGCCGCGAGCCTGCCCTGCACCTCACGGTCGAACCGCTCGGCAACGTCGCGTCGAACGTCCACACAGGACACATGGCCCGCCGCCATCTCGCGCACGAGCTGAAGCACGTAACGGCACTGGTGCTCCATCATATAGATGATCGAGTTGCCGCCGAGGTTGGTGTTCGGGCCGTAGATGAGGAACATGTTCGGGAAGTCCGGCACGCTGATCCCGAGGTAGGCGTGTGCGCCACCGGCCCACTCCTCCGCCAGCTCGCGCCCGCCGAGCCCGCGCACGCGCATCGGGGCGAGGAACTCGGTCGCCTTGAAGCCCGTGCCGTAGATCAACACGTCCGCCTCGTGCAGCCCGCCTGTCGTGCGCACACCTTCGGGCGTGATCTCGGTGATCCGGTCCGTGACGACGTCCACATTGGACTTCGCCAGCGTCGGGAACCAGTCGTTGGAGAACAACACGCGCTTGCAGCCGACGCGGTAGTCCGGCAGCAAGCGCTTGCGCAGCGCGCGGTCGCGCACCTGGCGCCGCAGGTGGACGCGGAACAGCAGCTCGACGAGCCTGCCCAGCGGCAGCACCGAAGTCAGCGCCAGCGTCAGCAACTCGCCCACACCCCACGTGCCGAACCGGCCGAGCAGCTGGGTGACCGGCAGGGACCGGTACAGGCGGTGGTGCCAGCGCGTGTAGGCGCGGTCGGGTTTGGGCACGACGTAGGGCGCGGAGCGCTGGAACACCGTCAGCCGCGCGACCCGGGGCTGGATGCGCGGCACGAACTGGACGGCGCTCGCCCCGGTGCCGATGACCGCGACGCGCTTGCCCCGCAGATCGACGTCGTGGTTCCACTCGGCCGAGTGAAACACCTCTCCGGCGAAGGTCCGCGCGCCCGGGATGTCCGGCACGGCGGGCCGGGACAGCTGACCGGTGGCGGGCACCAGCACGTCGGCCTCGACGGTCCCGGCGGACGTCTCCAGCCGCCAGCGCCCGGTGCCCTCGTCGAACTCGGCTGCGCTGACCTCGGTGTTCAGCCGGACGTGGTCGAGCACGCCCTCGTCCTTCGCGACCCGGCGCAGGTAGTCGAGGATGTCGGGCTGCTCGGAGTAGCGGCGGGGCCAGGTGCGGTTCGGCGCGAAGGAGTACGAGTACAGCGGCGACGGCACGTCACAGGCCGCCCCGGGGTAGGTGTTCTCGCGCCAGACACCCCCGATGTCGCCGGCGCGTTCGAAGACCTCGAAGTCGGTGAACCCGGCGCGCTTGAGCATGACGGCCAGCCCGAGGCCGCCGAACCCGGCGCCGATGACGGCCACCTTCGGCTGGCGGGAGGACGTCGGCGTCTTTCTCACGTCCCAGAAGGTAGGCCCGTGCCGGTACCCGGCCAAGACAACAGCGGACAGGCGATCCATAATTCCGGCCATGAGCCAGCTGGTCGAGCCGGTGGTGCGGCACTGGGACTTCCCCCGGGGGATCGCGAGCGTCTGCCTGCTGGTGCGGTTCGCCGGGGACCACGGGGTCGCGGAGGACCAGGTGCTGGCGGGCAGCGGGCTGACCGCGGCGCGGCTCGCCGACGCCGGCGCCGAGGTCGACGCCCGGCAGGAGCTGCGGGTGGTGCGCAACCTCGCGGCGGCGCTGCCCGACGCGGGGCTCGCCGTCGGGCGCGAGTACCACGCGACCGCGTTCGGCATCTTCGGCTTCGCGTTCATGAGCAGCCCGACCATGCGCGACGCGGTCAACCTGGCGCTGCGGTACCTCGACCTGAGCTTCGCGTTCAGCATGCCCCGCGCGCTGCTGGAGGACGGCAGGGTGCGGATGGAACTGGACGACACCGCACTGCCCGCCGACGCCGCCCGGTTCCTCGTCGAACGTGATCTCGCGGCGATCCACACGATGCTCAGCGAGCTGCTGGGGAGCCAGGTCCCGTTGCTGTCACTGGAACTGCGCTATCCCGAGCCGTCCACAGTGGAGGAGTACGAGGCGCTTTTCGGGATGCGGCCCCGGTTCGGCGGCACGGGCAACATCGCCTACTTCGACGCCTCGCTGCTCGACGAACCACTGCCGCTGGCCAACCCGCAGACCGTCGCGCTGTGCGAGGCGCAGTGCCGCGAACTGGTGTCACGTCGTCGAAGCCGCGCCGGGATCGCCCACGAAGTGCGGGAACGGCTGACCCGCTTCGGCGCGCTGGCCGAGGGCATGCCCGGCGTCGCCCGCGAGCTGGGCATGAGCACCCGGACGCTGCGGCGGAAGCTGGAGGAGTCGGGGACGAGCTTCCGCGCGCTGCTCGACGAGGTGCGCGAGGCCCTCGCCGAGGAGCTGCTCACCACCGGCGCCCTGTCGGTCGAGGACGTCGCGATCCGGCTCGGGTACGCGGAGGCGTCGAGCTTCATCCACGCGTTCAAGCGGTGGAAGGGCACCACGCCCGCCGCGTACCTCCGCCGGAGTTGACCTGGAGCCCGGTCCAGCTCCTAGCGTCGGCGGCATGAGCACTTCCCAGCACAAGATCGGCTCCGGGTTCGGCGCGGAGACCACCGCCGCCGAGGTCGTGCGGGGCCTCGACCTGTCCGGCACCCTCGCGCTCGTCACCGGCGGCTACTCCGGGATCGGGCTGGAGACGACCCGCGCGCTGACGGCCGCGGGCGCCCACGTCGTGGTCCCCGCCCGCCGACCGGACGTCGCGAAGGAGGCGCTGGGCGGGCTCGCCGAGGTCGACGAGCTGGACCTCGGCGACCTCGACAGCGTGCGGGCCTTCGCCGGGCGGTTCCTGGCGTCCGGCCGCGGGATCGACATCGTGATCGCCAGCGCCGCGATCATGGCGTGCCCGGAGACGCGCGTCGGCCCCGGCTGGGAGGCCCAGTTCGCGACCAACCACCTCGGGCACTTCGCGCTGGTCAACCGACTCTGGCCGGCGATCCGCCCCGGCGCGCGGGTGGTGTCGGTGTCCTCGCGCGGCCACCACTTCTCCCCCATCCGCTGGGACGACCCGTGGTTCCAGCGGGGCTACGACAAGTGGCTGGCGTACGGGCAGGCGAAGACGGCGAACGCCCTGTTCGCGCTCCACCTCGACGAGCTCGCCCGGCCGGCGGGCGTCCGGGCCTTCTCGGTGCACCCCGGCAGCATCCTGACCCCGTTGCAGCGGTACCTGTCCCACGAGGAGCAGGTCGCGAACGGCTGGATCGACGAGGACGGCAACCCGCTCGGCGCCTACTTCAAGACACCGGAACAGGGCGCGGCGACCCAGGTGTGGGCCGCGACTTCGCCGCAGCTGGCCGGTATGGGCGGGGTGTACTGCGAGGACTGCGACATCGCCGAGCCCGCACCCGAGGACGACCTGCCCCCGTCCGGCGACCGGCCGCCGGTGCGGCTCGGGGTGCGGGACTACGCGTGCGACCCGGCGCAGGCGGCCCGGCTGTGGGCGTTCTCGGCGGATCTCACGGGCGTGAACGCCTTCGCCTGAGTGAGAATGGGGGCCGGACCGACGGGAAGGAGCCGGCCGTGACCGACCAATGGCACCAGCCGCTGCGGCACATCAAGAGCGGCGAGCTGTCCGGCGACACCGGCCAGACCAGCGGGATGCGGCGGCTGGAGGCCATCTCGGGCAAGACGGCCGGTTCGCGGAAGGTCTGGATGGGCGAAACCCACGTCGGTCCCGCCACCAGCTCCGGTGACCACCACCACGGCGAGGCGGAGACGGCGATCTACGTCAAATCCGGGCACCCGGTGTTCGTCTTCGCGGACGGTGACGAGGAAGTGCGGCTGGAGACGAGCCCCGGCGACTACATCTTCGTGCCGCCGTACGTGCCCCACCGCGAGGAGAACCCCGGCGACGAGGACGCGGTCGTGATCATCGCCCGCAGCAGCCAGGAGGGCATCGTCGTGAACCTGCCCAGCCTGTGGGCGCCCGTGGAAGGTCCTGAATAGACGACCGTCCCGTCGTCACCGCCACCGACCGGACCCCTTACCGGTCCGTGGACCGCCGGACGTATGCTTTCCGGTGCGTCAAGCAGCTGGCGCCGAAGCTTGGGCAAAGCACGGACGGCGCGAAGGTGGCGAAAGCTTGATGTCAGGTGTTTTTGTGGTACTCCCACGCGGAACGGCGTTGACGACCTGTCGCGGATGAGCATTTCCCCCGAACGGCCGGAACCACTGATCCGACTGGACGAGGTGGCGGCCGCGTTAGCAGGACTGCGCACGGAAATCGCCGAGGAAGAACCCCTGTCCGCCGTGCTGCAGCGGCTCGCCGAAACCGCGGTGAAGGGGATCGCCGACGCGGACGGCGTGAGCGTCACGCTGCTGGGCGATGACGGCCCGCACACGGCGGCGACCACGGACGAGACGTTGATGCGCATCGACCACGACCAGTACGAGGCGGGCCGTGGCCCGGCGCTGCACGCCGCCCGCACCCGGCAGCCGGTCCGCGCGGCCGTCCGGCAGGACGAGCAGCGGTGGCCGGAGTTCGTGGCCGCCGCGCAGCGCAGCGCCGTGCTGGCCTACCTGTCGGTGCCGTTGCTGCTGGTCGGTGCGACCGAAAGCGAGGACGAACTGCTCGGCGCGCTCAACGTGTACAGCCGCACCGCGTCGGCCTTCGACCCGTTCGACGAGCGGCTCATGCAGCTGTTCACGGCGTCGGCGTCGGCGGCGATCGGCAACGCGCGGCGCTGGCACCACGCCCGGCAGCGCGTGCGGCACCTGGAGATCGCGCTCACCTCGCGGGCGGACATCGACCAGGCCAAGGGCGTGCTGATGGCGGTGCACGGCATCACGGCGGACGAGGCGTTCGCCCGGCTCGTCGAGCAGTCGCAGCGGCGGAACACCAAACTGCGGGAGGTCGCGAGCGAGCTGCTGGCGTCCGTGCGGCGCCGGTAGGGGCTTGAGGCCGGGCGAACCCGGGTACCGCAAGGAAGTGGATCGCCTGCGTTACTCCCTCCGTGCGCCCGGCTCCTGGCTGCTGCGTGCCCTCCGCGTGCCCGGCCGCGAGCGGGAAGCGTTGGTGCAGGCGGGAAAGATGGCTCTCGCCGCGGTGGTGGCGTGGCAGCTCGCGCGGGTGCTGCTGCCGTCGCCGCAATCGTTCATCGCGCCCTACGCCGCGGTGTTCCTGATGGCGGAGACCGTCTACCGCTCGCTCACCAACGCCGCCCAGCAGCTCGTCACGCTGATGCTGGGGCTCGTGCTGGCGTACGCGGGTGCGAACCTGCTGCCGCAGCCGTTGCTCGCGATGGGCGTGACGGTGTTCCTCGGCATGCTCGTCGGGCAGTGGCACCGGCTGGGCAGCAGCGGGGTCTGGGTGGGGGTCATCGCGCTGTTGATGATCGCGGGCGGTACCGCGGATTCCGGCGCGTACCTGCTGGAACGGCTCGGGGAGACCGTGCTGGGCGCGGGGGTCGGCGTCGCGGTGAACATGCTCATCCTGCCGCCCGTGCACCTGCGTCACACACGCCGCACGGGCAGCCTGCTCGCCGGGGAAATCCGGGAGCTGCTCAGCTCGATCGCCGACGACCTCGGGGGCGACTGGGATCTCGACACGGCGCGCTCATGGCTGCGCCGGGCTCGGACGCTGGACCAGACCGTGCGGCGCGCGGAGGAGGCGGTGAGCTGGGGCCGCGAGAGCACCCGGTTCAACCTGCGCTGGCGGTTCCAGGCCCGCCGGAACCGATCTCCGGTGCCGTCGCGGATCGAGTCGTCGATCGGGCTGCTGGGTGAGGTGTCGGCGCAGGTGCAGCGGATCGCCGAGGCGCTCGTGACCGAGGAACCGCTGGACAGCGCGTTCACGCAGCGTTTCGCCGACCTGCTCCACGGCCTGGCGCAAGCGATTGCTAACTACGAAGAGTCACTGGACCAGGGGGCGGAGTCGCTGCGGGAGCGACTCGACCCGGTCCACGAGAAGCAGCGTGACCTGGTCCAGTGGGTGTACGAGGGCCGCACCCTGTCGGCCGAGGCGCGGCAGACCGAGGACGCCCTGCTACTTGCCGTGTCCCGCGCCCTCCGCGTCCTCGCCAACGGCGGCCTCGCCGTGGGCCGCTAGCAGCTGCCGGGTCTCTTCGAGCACCGCGTCCACCTCGACGGAGGCGACGAACGAGTCGTCGTGTTCGCAGCGTGGCAGGTCCTCGCGCGTCACGTCCACCCCGCACACCGGGCAATGCGTCGTCCACGCGATGAGCACGCGGTCCCGCCGCCGGCCGAGCGGGCCGGCGTTGATCACGTTCCCCATCCAGTAGATGCCCACCGCGGGCGCGCCCACCGCCCGAGCCAGGTGCCGGGGCCCGCTGTCGTTGCCCACGAACACGCTGCAGCTCGCCAGCACCCCGCACAACGCCGACATCGACAGGTGCGTCATCGGCCGGACGCACTCCGCGGCACTGCCGAGGCGTTCCCGCGCCAGCCCGGTCACGCGGTCGACCAGCTCCTGCTCGTCGGGCGAACCGATGACCGCGACCCCGGCCCCGTCGCGCACGAGCGCGGCGATGACCTCGGCGAACTTCTCCGCCGGCCAGCGGCGGCGCGGATCGGTCGCGCTGGGGTGCACGACGACGAGCGGCCGCGGCAGGCCGCGCAGGTCGTCGGCGGCAGCGGCGAAATCGCTTTCCCGCACCGTCAGGCGCGGCTCCAGCGCGACGGGCGCCGCCCCCGCGAGCCCGACCACCTCCAGCGCCCTCAGCACCTCGTGCTGGTAGTAGCGGAACGGCACCCAGCGGTCCAGCTCGACCGCGTCCTCGGTGCGGGAGCCGACGGTGTACCGCGGCTTGAGCCGCTGCACGAAGGGGTTCGAGTTCCGGCCGCCGCCGTGCACCTGCACCGCGAGGTCGACCGGGCCCACGCTGTCGAAGAACGCCTGCTGCTCGGCCTCGTCGAACGGTTTGCCCGCCGGTTCGTGCACCCCGCGTGCGGGCGGCAACTGCAGCACCTGGTCGATGGGCGAGGGCCGGTCCGCGAACAACTCGGCGTGCATCCGCGTGCCCAGCAGCACGATTTCGGCCTCCGGGTAGGCCGCCTCCAGCGACTCGATCGCCGGCACCGCGAACAGCAGGTCACCGAGGCCGCCGCCACGCAGCACCGCGATGCGCCGCACGTCGGGCCACGGTTCGAGCACCGGTCCTACCGCGGGTGTGAACGTCGTCAAGGTCTCCTCCTTCTCGCGCTGGAAGAGGTGCCCGCTGCCGCGACAGGCAAACAGGAGAAGTTTGACCTTCGCGTATTCGGGCACGTTCTTGGCCGAGTAGGAGTGGAGGTGCACATGACGGCCATCACGGCTGACCTCGTCCAACGGCTTTCGCGGCACACCCCGAAGGTCGTCGTCGTGGGCGACGCGATCCTCGACGTGTGGTTGTCGGGGCACAGCGACCGGCTCTGCCGGGAGGCGCCCGCGCCCGTCGTCGAGGTGGGCGAACGCGCGTTGTCCGCAGGCGGTGCCGCGAACACCGCGGTCAACCTGGCGGCGATGGGTGCCGAAGTGCGGTTCGTCAGCCTCGTCGGGGACGACGACGCGGGCCGCGAACTCCGGGAGCTGCTCGCCGGCCAGGGGGTGGACACGCAGCACGTCGTGGTCCAGCCGGGACGGCGCAGCGTCAGCAAGCACCGCGTCGTCGCCGACGACCAGGTGCTGGTGCGGTTCGACGAGGGCGACGACGCGGAGGCCGACGGTGACCTCGCGAAACGGGTCGCCGCCGCGCTCGAACTCGCCGTGGAGGACGCCGACGCGCTGCTCATCTGCGACTACGGCAACGGTCTTTTCGGCTCCACAGTCCGGAACTCGGTCGCGAAGGCGCGCGAGGAGCTGCCGCTGGTCGTCGTGGACGCCCACGATTGCTCGCGCTGGCGTGAAATCACGCCCGACCTGGTCACACCGAACGCGGGCGAGGCCGCGCGTCTGCTCGACATCTCCCTGCCGGAGAACGGAAAACGCGCCGAGTTGTTCGAGCGGCGCCGCGCGGACCTCGCCGAGGTGACGGGCGCGAAGGCCGTCGTCGTGACGCTCGACCGGGACGGCGCGTTGCTGCTCGCCCCGGACGCACCGGGCTACCGCACGTGGGCCGATCCCGTGCCGGAAAGCCAGGCCAGCGGCGCGGGTGACACGTTCGTCGCCGCGTTGTGCCTGGGTGCCGCGGCGTCCCTGCCGCTGACCGCGTCCATGGAACTGGCGCAGGCGGCGGCGTGCATCGTGGTGGGCAAGAGCGGCACGTCCGTGTGCACGTGGACGGAACTTTCCGTGGCCCTGACCCGCGATGCCGCGCTGGACCACGACGAACTCGCCGAACTCGTGGCGCGGCACCGCGAAGCCGGGCAGACGGTGGTGTTCACCAACGGCTGCTTCGATGTGCTGCACCGCGGCCACATCACGTACCTCAACGAGGCCAAGCGCCAGGGTGACGTGCTGATCGTCGCGGTGAACTCCGACGACAGCGTGCGGCGGCTCAAGGGCCCGGACCGGCCGGTGAACACCGCGCAGGACCGGGCGGCGGTGCTGTCCGCGCTCAGCTGCGTCGACTACGTGACCGTGTTCGACGAGGACACCCCGATCAACCTGCTGCGCAGGCTGGAACCCGAGTTGTACGTGAAGGGCGGGGACTACGCGGAGAACATGCTGAAGGAGGCCCCGGTCGTGCGGTCCTACGGCGGCGAGGTCCGGGCGCTGGGCTACGTGCCCGAACAGTCCACCACGTCCGTCATCGAAAAGATCCGCACTTCTTCGGCGGTGAAGGGAGAAGCGTGAGCGAACTCGACGTGCTCAT
The DNA here is from genome assembly GCF_039542405.1 of Amycolatopsis dongchuanensis. Lineage (NCBI taxonomy): Bacteria > Bacillati > Actinomycetota > Actinomycetes > Pseudonocardiales > Pseudonocardiaceae > Amycolatopsis > Amycolatopsis dongchuanensis. Next base: position 15,209 of record NZ_BAABIB010000012.1, on the reverse strand, counting down.
CCCGACCTGCGACCGGCCCACCGAGCTGGCGGTCACGTTGTCCGGGCTGGCCGCGCAGGAGTTCACGGATTTCTCGGTGATCGTCAGCGATCAGTCCGAGGGCGCGCCCGACTGGGAAACCCCGGCGGCACAGGCGATGGTCAGGGTGCTGGAACGCCACGGGCACGGCGTGACGCTGAGCCGGAACCTGCCGCGTCGCGGGCTGGCGCAGCAGCGCGGGCACCTGCTTTCGCTGTCGTCCGCGCGGTACGTGCTCTACCTCGACGACGACGTGTGGCTCGAACCCGGCACCCTGACCCGCCTGCACTCGGCGATCACCGAGCTGGACTGCGGTTTCGTCGGCAACGCGGTGACAGGACTGTCCTATGTAGATGATCATCGACCGCGCGAGCTGACCCCGTACGAAGAATGGCAGGGGCCGCCGGAGCCCGAGCAGGTCTCACCGGACAGCCCGGCGTGGGGACGCTGGACGTTGCACAACGCGGCGAATCCCACGCACCTGTCCGACCAGGTCGCGGATCGTCCGAAGTGGACCGCTTACAAGGTGGCCTGGGTCGGCGGTTGCGTGCTCTACGACCGCGAGCTGCTGGAGTCGGTCGGTGGCTTCGAATTCTGGCGGGAGATCCCGGAAACCCACTGCGGCGAGGACGTGCTGGCGCAGCTGAAGGTCATGGCGAAATACGGCGGGGCGGGTATCCTGCCCACAGGTGCCGTGCACCTGGAAGCGCCGACGACCGTGCCCGACCGCACCCGACAGGCCTACGAGGTGGTATCGCCGTGAACCCCCTTTCCCAGGAGAGGCTGAGGAAACGTGACCGGTTCCTCGACCAGGCCGTACGGGAAATGTGGAAGTACGACGAAAGACTGCAGGGCGTCGACGTCGAGGTCCGCTTCGACCGCGGTGTCGCGCACCTGACGGGAGAAGTGGAATCCGCAGCGCAGCTGGCCACGGCGCGTGCGCTCGTCGGCAGGCTCGACGGCGTGCTCGCGGTGTGGGACAGGGTGCGCATCGCGGGCCGTGATCCGGTGGTGCTGGACCTGGGCTGCGGGGCGCAGAAGCAGTACCCGGGCAACTTCGGCGTGGACCTGTACCCGACGCCGGAGGTGGACGTGCTCGCCGACGTGTCACGGGCGCTGCCGTTCGCGGACGCCTCGGTGGACCGCGTGTTCCTGGTGCACATCCTGGAGCACCTGATCGATTTCCTGCCGCTGGTGGACGAGGTGCACCGGATCCTCCGGCCGGACGGCGTGGCCTTCGTGCTGTCGCCGTGGTGGCAGTACGTCAACGCCGTCGCCGACCCGACGCACGTGCGGATGCTGGACGTGCAGACCATCAAGGGCATCTGCCGTCGCCCCGGTTCGAAGCGGCCGTGGTACCCGCTGCACGCTTCGTGTGACGGGGCCAGCATTTTCGCCGAGCTGCAACCGCTTTCCGACGAGGCGGAGTTCCCGGACGAGACGGAGTTCGCCCGGTTCTTCGACTGACGTTCAGCCGAGGACGAGCGGAAGTCGTGCGGCGAACTCGCCCAGCGCTTCCCGTTCATCGTCGGTCGGCGTGCGGCGCCCGGTGCCGACCAGCAGCGCGCCCTCGTCGGACATCGAGGCGGGGAAAGGTGTTCCGGCGATCTTCTCCAGCAGAGTTCGTGCCGCAGCAAGGGTTTCCGCAGGCGGTTTCGGCGCCGAGGGCAGGCGCGCGACGAGGTCGAGGTGGTGCAGGGTCCACTCGAGCACGTACGCGGACAGGTAGTCGCCGACCGTCAGCACCTGACCCTGGGTGCCGACGAGCGCGGTGGGGTCGGCGAGTTCGGCCGCCCGGCCCGCGGCGGAACCGACGTCGTCGAAGTGGAACTTCAGCAACCGCGGCTCGCCGTAGGCCGCGGCGAGGCGGGGGATCAACGCGTCGAGCTCGTCCTCCCCGGTGGGTGGCTCGACGAGGTGCCAGTACGTCACGGCGTCCACGGTCGCCGGGCCTTCGGCGGGCGTGACGAGGGTGATCAGCACGTCCTGCGCCCCGATGACCAGGTGGCACACCACGTCCCGCACGAGCCAGCCCCGGCACCCCGAGGGCCGATCGAAGTCCTCGTCCGGAATTCCGGCGACGGCCGCGCGCAGGGCTGTCCAGGAGCGTGAAAAGAGGCCCACCCCGGCAAGGTACTAGGAACGCTGTTCCCTCGTCCGCTCGATCGCGGTGCCCAGCACCCCGAGCGCGATCATGCCGATGGCCAGCCCGAAGTGCAGCCAGTTGTCGGCGCCGTTGACGGGCAAAAAGTTCATCCCGCCGTGGCTGTCGATGACGAGGCCGTACACGCAGACGAGCAGGTAGATGAACCCGCCGAGCACGAGGTACCCCCGCGCGCCGCCGGGGATCGTGGCGAGCGCGAGGCCCGCGACGCCGAACAGCAGGTGCACGAGGTTGTGCAGGACGGAGACGTTGAAGACGCCGAACAGCAGCGCTTCCGAATGGTGCCCGCCGAAGGTGAGCTGGTCGTAGTGCGTGGTGATGCCGGGGATGAAGCCGAGGATGCCCGCGAGGAGGAAGGCCACCGCCACGACGATGGCGAAGACCTGCACCGGCCGCCGGGTCCGGGTTGTCGTTGGGGTCATGGCGTTCCCTGTACCCAGCTCCGGGGGTGCCGATGCACTACAGTTCGGCGCAGTGATCGACAAGGTGGCGTGGCTCCGGGTGGAGTCGGGCCGGGTGCTGACCGCCCGGTCGCACGGCAAGGACGTGTACTACCTGCCGGGCGGCAAACGCGAAGCCGGGGAAAGTGACGTCGACACGCTGGTGCGTGAGGTGCGCGAGGAGCTGTCGGTGGCGATCGTGCCCGGCAGCGCGGCTCACATCGGCACCTACGAAGCCCAGGCCGACGGCAAGGCGGCGGGCACGACCGTGCGGATGACCTGCTACTCCGCCGACTTCGAGGGGGAACTGGCGCCCGCGAGCGAGATCGCCGAACTCCGGTGGCTCACCTCCGCGGACCGTGCGCTCGTCTCCGCGGTCACCCGGAACGTCTTCGACGACCTGCTTCGGCGCGGGCTCCTGCACTGAGGTCGGCCAGCGTCTCGGCGACTTCGGCGGCGGCGCGCCGCACGTCGAAGTCCCGTACGGCCAGTTCCCGCCCCGCCCTGGCGAGCTTCACGCGCAGCCCGGCGTCCGTGACCAGCCGTTCCAGCCCGCTCGCCAGCGCGTCGGCGTCGTCGGGTGGCACGACGGCGGCGGCACCGGCGAGGATGTCGACGGCGTCCCCGACCGCCGTGGTCAGGCACGGCAGCCCGTGGGCCAGCGCGGTGAGCAACGCACCCGGCGGGACCTCCTGCCGCGCGGGCGCGCAGAACACGTCCACCCGCCGCAGCAACGGGATCGCGTCCGCCACCGGCCCCACGAAGCGCACGGGCAGGCCGCGGGCGCGGTCGATGAGGGCCGCTCGCTCCGGCCCGTCCCCCGCGATCAGCACGCGTACCGCCCGGCCCCGCCGGACGAGCGTCGCCGCGGCCTGTACGAGCAGGTCCAGGCCCTGTTCCCCGCTCAGCGGCGCGACCGCACCCACCACGACCGGCGTCTGCGTCCGCACCGCCACGGGGTTCGCGGGGATCTCGACGCCCGGCCGGATGCGGTGCACGCGTTGCGCGGGCACGCCCAGCTCGGCCAGGGTGCGGACGAGGGAACGCAACGGGGCGAAGGCACCGGCGAGCCGCCCGTAGACGTCCCACAGCTCGGCGGACGGGTGCCCCGCCGTGTGCAGGGTCGCCACGGTCGGCGCGACCGACGTGGCCGCTCTCAGGGCCGCCGCGTTGCTGGTGGGGTCGGGCAGGTCGACGTGCACGACGTCCGGCGCCAGCTCCGCGAGCACCGCCTGCGTTCCGGGTGCCCACGACCGGCCGCGCGCCGACGGCACCACCCGCAGGCCGGGCCGCGGCCCGAAGAACCCGGCGACCTCCCGGCTCACCACGAGGCTCGGCCGCACCTCCGGCGGCAGGAACCGCAGCAGTCGCGCCACGTGCGCTTCCGGAGCGCCGAAGGAGACCGCGTCGATCACGAACGCCGCGTGCAGGGAATCCACGGCGGGCCGGGTACCCATCGCCCGAAGGAGTTACGCGTGGGGGTTCGCCGGGCGCGGCGCCGGGTAGCCGGAGCCATGCTGTCTTCGATCCTCCGCGGAATGGCGGCCGGTGCGGCCGGCACCACCGCCCTGAACGCGGTCACGTACCTCGACATGGTGTGGCGGGGCCGTCCGGCCAGCAGCACCCCCGAGAAGACGGTCGAGACCCTGTCGGAGAAGACGGGTCTGCCGGTACCCGGCGACGAGGAGCGGCGCGGCAACCGCGTGTCCGGTCTGGGGCCGCTGATGGGGCTGCTGACCGGTGTGTGCGTGGGCGCGGGGTACGGCGCGCTGCGTGGCCTGGGGTGGCGGCCGTCGGTGCCGGTGGCGGGGCTCGTCACCGGGGTCGCCGCGATGGCCGGGTCGAGTGCGCCGATGACGCTGCTCGGCATCACCGATCCGAGGGAGTGGTCGGCGGCGGACTGGGCCAGCGACGTCGTCCCCCATCTCGCGTACGGGCTGGTCACGGCCGGTACCTACGCGGCCACGACCAGCTGAGATACGTTTCGTTCTTCACTCGAACGGGTAGACCCTCCCCCGGCGAATTCCGGGAGAGGGGAAGCACGATGGCGAGGCACCGTTTCGAGGACAACGACAACGACGAGAAGTGGGGCGGCCCCGAGCTGGCGGAGCAGATCGACCACCAGCCGCGCAAGCACCGCCAGGACCGCGAAGGCAGGGAATCGCGGCCGGAGGCCGAACCGAGCCCACCACCGCAGCGGTGACGTGCGGGGGGGTGACCGGCTGCCCGGGACGACGGCGGCAGCGCCCGGAACCCGGCAGGCCGCACAGCCACCCCGATGCAACTCGGGGCGGTGTGACCGGGCAGACCGCGCACCCACCCCGGTGCAGCTCGGGGGCGGCGTGACCGGAGGGGGCACAGCGGTCACGCCGCCGGTGAGGCCACCCGGGCGGAGCCGGTGACCGTGGCGTGCTGCGGTGGACCTGCCAGGTCCACCCCCCAGTCGCTCTCGCACAGTCTCACCTACCCAGGCCCCGCGCGCGGCAAACGTGGGTTTCGCGCGGCGCCGGGGCGGGGTACCGCGTCCCCATGAGCGTCGTCGTGATCGGGCAGGTCGCCCGCGATCTCGTGCTCCGCGTGCCCGAGGCACCGGGCCCCGGGCAGTCCGCGAACGTGCGGGAACGCAGGGAGGTGCTGGGCGGCAAGGGCGCGAACCAGGCGGTCGGCCTGGCGCAACTGGGCATGCACGTCGCGCTCGTCGGCGTGGTCGGCGACGACGGCACGGCCGACCGGCTGCTGTCCCGCGCGGAGGCGGACGGTATCGACGTCTCGCACGTCGCGCGGCGCCCAAGCGCCGAGACCGCCTTGATCGTGGACGTGCTCGACGACTCCGGCCAGTGGCGCTACCTCGAGCACATCCCCGAGGAGACCCTCGTGACGCCACGCGACGTGTTCGCGGCGTCCGGCTTGATCCGGTCCGCGCGTGCCGTCGTGGTGCAGTTGCAGGAACCGCCGGAGGCCGCGCTCGAAGCCGCCCGCATCGCCCGCGCCGCAGGCGTGCGCGTGGTCCTCGACGGCGCGCCGGGCGGCCTCACCGAGGAACTGCTCGCCCACGCGGACGTGCTGCGCGCGGACCGGCGTGAAGCGGAATTGCTGGCGCACAAGGAGATCACGTCCGTCGACGACGCGATCGAGGCCGGTCGTTCCCTCGTCGAGCGCGGGCTTTCGCTCGCCGTGCTCGACGCGGCCGGCGTGGGGAACGTGTTCGTCACCCGGCGCGGGCACGAGTTCCTGCCGCTGTCCGACGTGGAGGTGGTGGACTCCACCGGCGCGGGTGACGCGCTCGTCGCCACGCTCACGTACGCGCTGGTCGCGGGCGAACCGCTGCCCGTCGCCGCGCGGCTGGCGGTCGCGGCGTCGTCCCTGACCGTCCAGCACCCGGGTGGTCGCCCACAGTTGTCGCGGGCCGCACTGTCCGCATACACCTGAAAGAGTGTTTGCCTGATCACATCGGGGGCACTCCCCGGCCATGCTGACCACTGCCCTCACCGGCAAACCCAAGGCGGCCCGGCGCCTGTACATCCCGCCCGACCAGACCGCGCCGCCCGTCCCGTGCGAGGAGTGCGGTTACACGGCACTGCACGTGGGCCGGATCGTCGAGGACGAGCGGGTCGTGGCCACGATCCTCGTGTGCACCCGCTGCCGCGCCCGCACGCCCCGCTGACGTTCAGGCGAGCAGTTCGCGGCTCGCGACCTCCGCCGCCCCGAGCTCCTGGCCGAGCTGCATGATCAGGTTCTGCGCCCTCGCGAGCGCCGACGCCGCGTCGAACACCGACCTGGTGATCGCGTCGAACCCGCGTGGCGGCAGGTCGCCCGAGCACATGTGCTGCTCGAGCCACGCCCCGAGTTCCGGCAGGCTCCGCCCGACGTTCTCGGCGAGCAGCCGCAGGGAAGCCAGCACCTCGGAGACCTCCGCCGTGCTGCCGATCCCGCCCTGCCCGTCGAGCCCCGACGTCTGCCGGTAGAGGTGGCGCGTCGCCTCCTGGGCGCGCGCGGCGAAGGTGGTGGCGGCGGTGGCCTCGGCCCCGCCGTTCGGCGATGCGTCCATCTTGAGTTCCTTCGTCGGCGAGGGGTGGTAGAAGCCGTACCCCGAGCGGCCGCGGTCAAACGACGTTTCGGCCGGATCGTGCCGGGAACCCGCCCCGCAATGATCCCCGGCACGATGGAATTCCCATGACGCACAGCGAACTCCGGCGGGACGTCCGCCAGCTCGCCGACCGGCTCGTCGAGGTCGTGGCGGCCGGTGACCACGGTGCGCTGGCCGCGCTCGTGCCCCGGCTGCTCGGCGGGCAGTCGCCCGAGCGGCGCCTTTTTCCACCGCTGCTGGCGGAATTCGCCGCCGAGGTCGCGTGGCGGCTGCGGGCGCACGCCGGGGCCGTGCGGCCCGAGGACGTGTTCGTCGTCGACCTCACCGGCGACGACGAGGACGGCGTGCCGGTGGACGAACTGCCCCCGCCGTTGCGTGCCGTGTTGCGCGCCGTGCTCGCCGAGCTCAACGACGATTCCGAGAACTCCTTGTTACAACTGGAATTCGTGGCGCGGGACCCGGACCCGCTCGGCAGGCTCGACGCGCTGCTGCACCTCGTCTGGTGGGTGAGCGACCTCCGCTGAAGCGGCTACCCTGGAACACCCGGAGCCGAGTGGAAGGGGAGCACGTGGGCAGCCGGTGGTGGCGGGACGCGGCGATCTACCAGATCTACATCCGGAGCCTGGCCGACGGCCAATACCGCTAAGTTTAGGCGAGTTTCCGCAGCTCAGAGGCGTTTGGAGGCGTCGCCCACAGAGCGGTCACACCCCGACAGAACAGTTGCCTCGATTGAAGATTCCCCTCAACCGCAACGGCGACTGTCTCAAGTGGAGAACCGCCTAACCGGCGGGAACGACTGAACAGAGCCTCCGATAACGCCCTGACCAGGTAAAACGTACTAACTTAGCGGTATTGGCCGACGGCAGCGGTGACGGGATCGGCGACCTCGCCGGCATCCGCGCCCGGTTGCCCTACCTGCGGGACCTCGGTGTCGACGCGGTGTGGATCACGCCGTGGTACCCGTCCCCCATGGCGGACGGCGGTTACGACGTCGCCGACTACCGCGACATCGACCCGCTGTTCGGCACGCTCGCCGACGCGGAGGCGCTCATCGCCGAGGCGCACGAGCACGGCCTGCGGCTGATCGTCGACGTCGTGCCCAACCACACCTCCACGCGGCACCGGTGGTTCCGGGAAGCGCTGGCGGCCGGGCCGGGTTCCCCCGAGCGGCAGCGCTACATCTTCCGCCCTGGCAAGGGTTCCGGCGCTCCCCCGAACGACTGGCGCAGCGTGTTCGGCGGCCCGGCGTGGACCAGGGTCGCCGACGGCGAGTGGTACCTGCACCTGTTCGACGCCTCCCAGCCGGACCTCAACTGGGACCTGCCGGAGGTGCGCGCGGAGTTCGAGGACGTGCTGCGGTTCTGGCTCGACCGCGGCGTGGACGGGTTCCGCATCGACGTCGCACACGGGCTGGTCAAGCACCCCGGACTGCCGGATCTCGGCGTGGACCACGAGGACCTCGTGAAGCCGCCGGACCGCACGAACCACCCGCACTGGGACCGCGACGAGGTGCACGAGATCTACCGTTCTTGGCGCCGCATCACGGAATCGTACGGGGAGGACCGGATCTTCGTCGCGGAGGCGTGGGTCTCCCGCCCCGAGCGGCTGGCGAACTACGTGCGCCCGGACGAGCTGCACACCGCGTTCAACTTCGACTTCCTGCGCTGCGCCTGGGATGCCGGCGCACTCCGCGCGGTGATCGACTCCAGCATCGGCGCGCTGCGGGAAGTCGGCGCACCGGCGACGTGGGTACTGTCCAATCACGACGTCGTCCGGCACGTGACCCGTTACGGGAAGGGGGATCCCGAACTCGGCAGGCGCCGCGCGCGGGCGGCCCTGCTGCTGATGCACGCACTGCCCGGCAGCGTCTACCACTACCAGGGCGAGGAACTCGGCCTGGAGGAGGTGGAGGACCTGCCCGAGGAGGTGCTGCAGGACCCGACGTGGGAACGCTCGGGTCACACGAAACGGGGGCGGGACGGTTGTCGCGTGCCGCTGCCGTGGGAGGGCACCGAGCCACCGTTCGGCTTCGGTACCGGCGGGGCCTGGCTGCCACAACCGGCGCACTGGCGCGTTCTCACGGTGGCCGCCCAACTGGATGACGAGAGTTCGATGCTGTCGTTGTACCGCAGGGCTTTGCGCCTGCGGCGCGAGCACCCCGCGCTCGGCGACGGGGAACTGTCCTGGTTGGACTCCCCGGAGGACGTGCTGCTGTTCCGCCGGGAGCCGGGGCTGGTGTGCGCGGTGAACCTCGGAGACACGCCGGTCCCCCTGCCGCCGCACGAAAAGGTGCTGCTGTCGAGCGAGCCACTGCCGGACGGGAAGCTGCCCTCCGACGCGGCTGTCTGGCTAGGCCAGCCCCTCGCCCACCACCACCACCACCCTCAACGGTGACGCTGCGCGTCGCTGTTCAACCCAAGTGGGCGCGGGAGAAACCAGGTTTCCCGAGGCCGGGGCAGGGAACCACCGGACGGTGTCCAGACGCGACGAGCTGCGAGACGCGGCGAAGCAGACCTTCGGCTGGGACCGGTTGCTCCCCGACCAGCTGACCGCGATGGAGCAGCTCCTCGGCGGCCGCGACGTGCTGGTCGTGATGCCGACGGGATCCGGCAAGTCGGCGATCTACCAGGTGCCCGCGTTGCTCCGCCCGGGGCCGACGCTGGTGGTGTCGCCGCTGACCGCACTGCAACGCGACCAGGTGAACCAGATCGCCGAGAGCGAAGCCCCCGAGGCGGTCGCGGTGAATTCGGCGCAGCGCTCGCGGGACAGCAAGGACGCGTGGGAGTCGATCGAGGAAGGTGACGCCGAGTACCTGTTCCTCTCCCCCGAACAGCTGGCGAAGGAGGAGGTCCTGCGACGGCTGGACGAGGTGCGGCCGAGCCTGTTCGTGGTCGACGAGGCGCACTGCGTTTCGGCCTGGGGACACGAATTCCGGCCCGACTACCTGCGGCTGAGCCCCGTCATCGAACGCCTCGGGCACCCGCCGGTGCTGGCGCTGACGGCGACCGCGGGCGGCCCGGTGCGCGACGACATCGTGACGCACCTCGGCATGCACGACCCGGTGCAGGTGATCACGGGCTTCGACCGGCCGAACCTGCACCTGGCCGTGCACTGGTTCGCCACGGACGAGGAGAAGCGGCAGGCCCTCGCCGAATGGGTCGCGCAGGCGCCCAAGCCGGGCCTGGTCTACACGGCCACGCGCAAGGACTCCGAGCGCTACGCGGAAGAACTCGGCCCGGCCGCCGCCGCGTACCACGCGGGCATGAAGGCGAGCGACCGCAAGGACGTGCACGAACGGTTCCTCGCGGACGAACTGGAGGTCGTGGTCGCGACGTCCGCGTTCGGCATGGGCATCGACAAACCGAACGTGCGGTTCGTGGCGCACGCGTCGATCCCGGAGTCGCTGGACTCGTACTACCAGCAGATCGGGCGTGCGGGCCGGGACGGCGAACCGGCGGAGGCGCTGCTGTTCTACCGACCGGAAGACCTTGGGCTGCAACGGTTCCTCACCGCACGACGACTCGACGAGGAGGGCGTGCGGGAGGTCGCCGAGGCGGTGCGGGAGGCCGACGGGCCGGTGGCGCCGCAGGATGTCGACGAAGCGGTCGACCAGTCCCACCGGCGCGCGATGAACAACCTGAACCTCCTCGAGCAGGCCGACGTGGTCGAGGTGCGCGACGGCGAGTTCGACTACCGCGACGACGCGCCGGAGGACCCCACGGAGGAGGTCAGCGAGGTCTCGGAGAAGCAGAAGGAGCTGGACCGCACCCGGCTGGAGGTGATGCGGCAGTACGCCGACACGCAGTCGTGCCGCCGCCAGTTCCTGCTGGGCTACTTCGGCGAAACCCTCGCCGAGCCGTGCGGCAACTGCGACACGTGCGAGGCGGGGACGGCCGCGGAGCAGGCGCAGTTCACCGACGCCGAGTACCCACCGGACGCGAAGGTCCGGCACCGCGAGTGGGGCACCGGCCGGGTCGTGCACCGCGAGGCCGACCGCATGACGGTGCTGTTCGACGAGGGCGGCTATCGGACGCTGTCGCTGGCCGCCGTCGAGGAGGGGCACCTGCTGACCGAAGAGGGGGCTCAGGGCGCGTAGGCGCCGAGGCCGAACAGCTCGAACAACCGCTGCTGCGTCGCGTCCCGCGCCGTGAGCACCCGTCGCGTGCGCGGCCGCCCGCCCGTCGACGGGTACCGCAGGACGGTCTCGCCGATCCCCGCCAGCTGGTCCAGCAACTCCCGGACGGACAGGTCGAGCCCCGCGCGGTCCGCCTCCCGCCGCATGACGTGGGTGACGGCCGTCGCGAGCACGGTGACCAGCGAATGCACCGCCATGCGGTGCTCGCTCCAGTCCCACCTCGGTGCGGGCGCGGCGACGAACGAGCCGTTCAGCATCCGCACGGTCGAATCGAGGTGGTAGCGCGCCCGGTACGCGGTGACGACGTCCACCACGGGCCAGTCGTGGTCCGTGACCAGCAGCTGCTTGCCGAAGAACTCCTCGTCCAGCCGGGCCCGCGCCGCCTCGTCGATGCGGTGCTCCAGGCGCAGCTCCCCCGGCCTGCTCCCGGTCAGCCGGGCGCTGAGCACCCGGTCCACCCACCGCACCCGGGTGATCCGCGCGATGTCGGTGAGCAGCTGCTCCCTCGGCCGGCGGTTGGTGCCCGCCTCCAGCGCCAGCGCCAGCCCGTCGAGCTGCCGCGTCGCACTGCTCAAGGCCTGCGCGAAACTCCTCGACTGCGCCGCGTGGAGCCGGGCCGAATGCGTCAGCACGACCCGCCGTTGCACGCCGAACACGTTCGTCCGGGCCTCCAGGGCGGTCAGCCCCGGAAACCGCCCCGGGTCCACCGGGCGACGGCTCGAAGCGGGCCTTGCCAGCAGGTCGGGGAAGTCGGCCAGCGGTAGTGCCCCGACGAAGTGCAGCCCCGAGTCGAGGTCGAGCTGGGCGTGCTGGCCGGTGTCGAACACCACGGTCACCTCACCCGCCTGCCGCGCGCCCAGCCGGTCGACCGCCACCCCGAACGGCTCGACCCCCAGCCCGCCCCGCCGGTAGACCCGCGACACCAACGGGATCGCGCCGTCGAGGGTCACCAGTGCGCTGAGCCCCGCGAGCGTTGCGTCGGCGGTGTCGGACTCCGCGTACGTCGCAAAGTTCGGCACGTCCACGGCGAGCGTGACCGACTCTCGCGGAATCCTCGCGGCGACGGCGTCTTCGATGCGTTCCAGCTGCCCGCGCGTCAGCCGCCGCGTGACGCGCCAGAACTCCTCGTCCCGCACGGCGTCCGCAGGCAGGCGAAGGCGCACGAACCGTGCCGCGGCGGCACCTTTCCACCAGTCTTCAAGCGGGACGTCCGGTGCGGTCGCCCGGTGCAGGACGGCGAGCACGAGGTACGTCGCGATCTTCGCCCGGCGCGGAGTCAGCACGTCTTCGATCGCCTGCCGCACCTGGAGCCGCTCCAGGGTGGACCAGACCGCCGCGACGTCACCGAAAGCCAGGTGCCGCGTGGATTCGGGCAATCCGGTCGCTCCGTCGAGTGCCGCGGCCACGTCCGCGGCGGAGCCGAGGTAGCGCTGCGACACGATCCGGGGCGATCCGTCCACCCGTTCGGACTCCACCAGGTAGTAGTACGTCCGTCCGTTGATGCGCTTGCCGACGATCGAAGCCACACTTTAGGTAATACCGCCCGGACCGGTCCGCGGCAACGAAAGCAGGGTCACTGAGCTGCGCAAACACCCGGCCGCGGTCGGGTGCGGACGGAATCACCGAAGCGGTCGTGGAGGTGCTTCGCCCCGCGCACCTACGTTTGCCCTATGGCTTCCGCTGACCAGCAGGACCGACCGACCGCCTCCGCGATGCGCCGCGCGCTCGCGCGGGCGCGCGACGGCAAGACGCTCGACCTCACCGAAGCGACCGTGCTGCTGCACGCCCGCGACGAGGACCTGGCGACGCTGTCGGAGTACGCGTCCCGGGTCCGCGACGCCGGGCTCGCCGCCGTCGGCCGCGAAGGGATCATCACCTACAGCCGCAAGGTGTTCATCCCGCTGACCCGGCTGTGCCGGGACCGCTGCGGGTACTGCACGTTCGCGACGGTGCCGGGCAAAGTGGACGCTCCGTTCCTGTCGCCGGACGAGGTGCTGAAGATCGCCCGCGACGGCGCCGCGATGGGCTGCAAGGAGGCGCTGTTCACGCTCGGCGACCGCCCGGAGGACCGCTGGAAGGCCGCCCGCGAGTGGCTCGACGCGCACGGCTACGACGACACGCTGTCGTACGTGCGCGCGATGGCGATCCTGGTGCTCGAGGAGACCGGGTTGCTGCCGCACCTCAACCCCGGCGTGATGACGTGGCAGGACCTGCAGCGGCTCAAGCCGGTGGCCCCGTCGATGGGCATGATGCTGGAGACCACGGCGACCCGCCTGTGGAGCGAGCGCGGCGGCCCGCACTACGGTTCGCCGGACAAGGATCCCGCGGTGCGGCTGCGGGTGCTGGAGGACGCGGGGCGCAGCGCGGTCCCGTTCACCACGGGCATCCTCATCGGCATCGGCGAGAACTACGCCGAGCGCGCGGACGCGTTGTTCGCGATCCGCAAGGCCGCGCGTGCCTACGGCGGCATCCAGGAAGTCATCGTGCAGAACTTCCGCGCGAAGCCGGACACGAAGATGCGCGCGACGCCCGACGCCGACCTGCAGGAGCTGGCGGCGACGATCGCCGTGGCGCGGCTGGTGTTCGGGCCGAAGATGCGGTTGCAGGCGCCGCCGAACCTGATCGGCAGCCAGTACGACCTGATGGTGAAGGCCGGCATCGACGACTGGGGCGGGGTTTCGCCGCTGACGCCCGACCACGTGAACCCGGAGCGGGCGTGGCCGCAGATCGACGAGCTGGCGCGGCAGACCGCGGCGGCGGGGTACGAGCTGCGTGAGCGGCTGACGATTTATCCCGAGTACATCCTGGCCGGCGAGCCGTGGCTGGATCCGCGCGTGGCGGGGCACGTCGCGGCGCTGGCGGATCCGGCGACGGGGCTGGCGCTGGACGTCAAGCCCGAGGGCAAGCCGTGGCAGGAGCCGGACGGCGGCTGGCAGCAGCAGGGCCGCACGGAGCTGCACGTCGAGGTGGACACGGTCGGCCGCACGGGCGACCGGCGCAGCGACTTCGACTCGGTGTACGGCGACTGGAACGAGATCGCCAAGCAGGTGCCGAGCGCCCCGGCGCGGATGGACGCCGACATCGCGGCGGCGTTGCGGCGCGCGGAAAAGGACCCGTCGGGACTGTCCGATGAGGACGCTCTGGCGCTGTTGCACGCGGACGGCGCGGAGCTGGACGCGCTGGCGGAGCTGGCGGACGGCCTCCGTCGCGACGCGGTGGGCGACGACGTGACGTTCGTGGTGACGCGGAACATCAACTTCACGAACGTGTGCTACACGGGCTGCCGGTTCTGCGCCTTCGCGCAGCGGCGGACGGACGCGGACGCGTACACGTTGTCGTTGTCGCAGGTGGGTGACCGGGTCGACCAGGCGTGGGAGGCCGGGGCGACGGAGATCTGCATGCAGGGCGGGATCCACCCGGACATGCCGGGCACGGCGTACTTCGACCTGGCGGCGGAGGTGAAGCGGCGGCAGCCGGACATCCACCTGCACTCGTACAGCCCGATGGAGGTCGTCAACGGCGCGTCGAGGACGGACCTGTCCATTCGCGACTGGCTGACGCGCGCGCACGAGTCCGGTGTGGACTCCCTGCCGGGCACGGCGGCCGAGATCCTGGACGACGACGTGCGGTGGGTGCTGACGAAGGGGAAGCTGCCGACGTCGAGCTGGATCGAGGTGATCACGACCGCGCACGAGCTGGGCATCCCGACGACGTCGACGATGATGTACGGGCACGTCGACACGCCGGCGCACTGGGTGGGGCACATCAAGCTGATCGGGCGGTTGCAGCGGCAGGCGCTGGAGCGGACGGGGCGGCGCGGGTTCACGGAGTTCGTGCTGCTGCCGTTCATCCACCAGAACGCGCCGATCTACCTGGCCGGCCTGGCGCGCCCGGGGACGACGGTGCGGGAGAACCGGGCGGTGCACGCGCTGGCGCGGATCCTGCTGCACGGGTTGATCGACAACATCCAGTGCTCGTGGGTGAAGCTGGGTGAGGAGACGTGCCGGGCGGTGCTGCGCGGTGGCGTGAACGACCTCGGCGGCACGCTCATGGAGGAGACGATCAGCCGCATGGCGGGCGCGAACAACGGCTCGTACAAGACGATCAGCGAGCTGGAGGCGATGGTCGAGCCGCTCGGCCGCCCGCTCGTGCAGCGCACCACGTCGTACGGCCGCCCGAGCCCGGAACGCGTGGCGGCCGCCCGCCTGAGCGACGGAGTAGCGCAAGCGGTGCGAAACCCCCTCCCCATCGTGGGCTGATCGCGGAGGTCCGGCGAGGTTCGTGCGCGGCGGCTCGGCGGGGTGCGTGGCCCGGCGGGGTGGCGCGGTGCCGCGGCGCGGCCCGGCGCGGTGGCGCGGCCCGGCG
>NZ_BAABIB010000011.1:0-31813 GCF_039542405.1 Amycolatopsis dongchuanensis | reverse complement strand
GCCTGCAGCATCATCTGCTGGCGCCGACTCAAGAAACACTCAATCTGTTAGGACCTCTAAGTCCGGTGCCGCAGCGAGTCAGGGGCTGCCGGATACTCCGGTTTTCCCGGGATCGGGTGGTGGCTTGCCCGCAGGTACACGTCTGGGTCAGCAGGGGTAGTCGCCGGGGGCGGCGATGACGCGGTAGTGGTAGTAGTCGCCCTCTTCGTGGTCCTTCATGGTGATGAACCCTGCGGTGTGGAGGAGTCGGAGGGTGGCGTCGAGCATGATTTCCCGGACGATGATGCGGCGGCGGTACCTGGCCGTCCTTGCTTCCGGGGAGATTTCTTCATTAGAAATTGCTTCCTCGAACTCGTTCTGAAGTTCCCAGTCCAGGGTTACGCCGAACGGATGAGTCGGATGGACATTGACGATGGCACCCGGGCCGTGTTCCAGCGGGTTGCGCCGATCGGAGATGCGGACCGGAATTCCGGACTCGGCGATCTTGTCGGCCGCGCGCTGCGCCAGGTCCTGCCATTGGCGCACCATCTCTTCGCGGTCTTCGGGTAGTTTGGTGTTCTCGGTGCCGATGTTCCAGTACATCTTCCGCGGGTCGGTGATTCTCATGGTGATTATGGTACTCCAATGTGCTTTGCGGTAATGGTTGGGGCTGCGAAAGGATATCTAGGGATTACATCGGGATGGGGCCACTGGCGCCAATTGGCGTCAGTGGCCCCACGATAGATTATTCGATTCCCGTCTTAGTAGCCTCGACGATACGCTGCTCTCAGCAGGATGTCTCTTAATTCTTCATTCATCATGAGAGACTGGGGAGAATTTGCGTCGTCGGCGACCTTTCCTGGAAGCCATTTCACCCAGTAATTTACCTCGGTGCCTTCCTTGAGTTCGTTCTGTAGAAGCAGCTCGCAGTTGGACGAAGTGGGGCCGCATGGAGATCGTTCGGTGAACAATCTCTCAATTTCTTGTGGCGAACGCCCCATTCCTTTGATCTTTTCGATGATGTCGTTCTCGGCGTGCCCGCTTCCCGCTGAGCTGTTGCCGAATATCACGTTTTGCATTTCTTTGGGTATGGGTTTCTCTAAGTTCGCGTAGTAGCCAGCCACGTCTGGATCGATGTAGTTCGGTAACTTCGCTGCCGCGTAGTTTCGTCCGTACTGTTTCAGTTCACCCGTGATGTAGCGATAATGTACCACCGCATCGGACAGTTCTCCGGCCTTGAAACGGTCGATCGCTCTGATGCAGATGTTGCTTGCCGCTGCGGCGGTGAGGCTTCGGACACCGAGAAGACAACCGGCGACCGATTTGATGAGGTCGAAGCTGAGTTGCGCCAAGCCCCGGCTTACCGCGGTGTCCGTGAGGAACGCTGCTTCGGTGAGCGCGGTGACCCTGCTGGCGAGCAGAGCGTCGCTGGCGACCCCTGCGAGGAGCTCGGCCCCGAAGGAGAGTTCGAGGCCGGCGCCGGCCGCTGTGGCGAGCGTGCCGGCGCTGAGCGAGGCGAGTCCGCCGAGGATGGGAACGGCGCACGTCTCCGCGCAGAGTATCCCGACCCCAAGGACGAGGGCGCCGGCGACGACAGTGCCGCCGATGACCCACCACTTCTCGGTCTCGGCTTCGTGGACCTGGTGAATGGTCTGGTCGACGAGATAGGCGAGCGCGGGGTCGTAGGCGGAGTTGAGACACTGTTTCAGGGCCTCGTCGCTGACGCCTTGCAGTTGCCGGCACAGCGCGACGTTGCGCTGGGATTCGGCTTCCGGATCCTCGACCAGACGGCTGGCCGTAGCAATGCACTTGTCGCGGTCCGGCCCCTCGGGAACAGCTCCACATCGGTCGTTGAGCTGCTGTCGTGCCGCCTCCTTCGCGGCCGCCTGTTCGGCTTCGGCCTTCGCGGTGGCCTTGGTGGCGGCGTCATTGGCAGCCGCGACGGCGGACGCGGCGTCGGCTCCTGCCGCTGTGGCGTCGTCGTAGGCCTGCTTCCAGGCGGCCACGGCCGACTGGGCCGAGCGGGCGGCGCTGTTGGCGGAGTTGCGGGCGTTGATCGCGGACAGGGTCGCGCGCGTGGCGGCCTGGGAAGCGCGTTTCGCGGCCGTGGCCGCGGTATCGGCGGAACGCGCCGCCTGCTGTGCCGAAGCCAGTGCCCGTTGGGCCGATTGTGCGGCCTGGTTCGCGAAGTTCGCCGCTTGCGCGGCGGAATTGTCCGCGTCCCTCGCGTAGCCCGCGGCGGCGTCGGCCGCGCCACGGGCAGTGGCGGCGACCGCCTGGGCTGTCGCCGCGTTCTGTGTCGCCTTCGCAGCGATCGAGTGGGCTTCCGCGACGAGGCCGGCGACGGCCGAGTCGTGAACGGCGGCCTCGTGGTCGTGGCGTTCGGCGACGTACTGTCCGGCTTCACGGTACTGGCGGACGATCTGGGGCGAGCCTGACAGGGCTGCCTGTGCCAGTGACTTGGTTTCCGGGCCCGCGTCGGGGTTGGCGATGAGTTGGTCGAGCGCGATGCGGTCGTCGTGCAGGTGGGCGATGTTCTGCCCGGTGTCGAGGAACTGCTTGAGAGCCGGAACGGTTCCGGTGTCAAGTGCGGTCTGGGCGGCCGCGGCGACGGTCGCGTTACCGTCCTCGCGTGCGGCGGCGAGTACCTGGTTGACGGTGATCCGCAGGTCTGTCGCCTGACGGCGGTAGGTGGGATTGGTCAGGAACTGTTTGACCGCCGCGTCCCCGGCCGCCAGTGCCTCCTGGCCGCCTGCCTTGAAGGCGTCGGTACCGTCGTCGATCAGTTCCTGCAGTTTTTCCCGGTCGTCGCGGGCCGCGGCATCGCCGAGCCGGGTCTGCACGAACGCCGTGACCTCGACGTCGTCGCCGGTGAGGGCTCCCTCCGCGGCGGCCTGCGTCCACGGGCCGCCGGTGTCGAGCAGCCGCAGAGCGATCTTCCGCCCGTCCGCCACCACGAGTGCGGGGTCGGCGCCGGGCGCTGTCGCTTCGGCGATCCACGCCTTGGTGTCGGCGTCGTACTGGGCTTCCTGGGGGAGGTCGCGGTTGCGGGTCAGTCCGAGCTCGTCGTGCACGTCGAGTGTCTGCTGAGCCGCGTCGGTCGCCTGGTCCGCCTGCACCTCGAGGCGGGCCGCGTCGGCCTTCCTCGCCGCGTCGTACAGCGCCTGTGCCTGGTTCGCCGAGTCCACCGCGGTCTGGGCAGCCGCGGTGGCGGAATTCGCGTGCTCGGTCGCGAGTTGAGCGGCGTTCTGCGCCTCGCCGGCGTGTGCGGCGGCGTCAGCGGCCGCTGTGGACGCGACTGCCGCGTCCGCGGCAGCCCGGGAGGCGAGGTCGTGTGCCTGAGCGGCTGCCGCCGCGGCGGCGTCGGCATAGTCGCGCGCCGCGGACGCGGCCTTGGCGGCGATGTCCGCCTGCCGTTGTGCGGTCGCGGCCGCCGCGCTGGCACGACTGGCATCAGCACCGGCGGCTTGTGCCCACCGAACCGAATCCTGGGCGGCCACCGCGGCCTTGTTCGCGTTGTCCTTCGCCGAGGTGGCAGCGTCAACTGCCTCCCGCGCCTTCCCGAGCGCGACCTGTGCCCGTTCGATCGAGATGACGGCGTTTTGTGCCGACGTCGACGCGTCCGCGGCATCCCGTGCGGCCTGCGAAGCATCGCCGGCCTTGCTGCGGTCCGTGCGCGCGGCCGCGGCGTAGCGCCAAGCGGTGCTCGAAGCCTGTCCGGCCTTCGCCGCAGCGGCGGATGCGCGGGCGGCGGCGCTGGCTGCGACGCGGGCCGCTGAGGTCGCGGCGTTGGCGGCGCCGATGGCGGCGGTGGCGGCGCTGGCCGCACGGTTGGCGGCGTCGGCCGCACGGTTAGCGGCCTCCGCGGCCCCCTGCGCGTTGTGCTGGGATTGCTCCGCGGCGGCTGCCGCGAACTCGGCGGCTTGCCGTGCAAGTTCGGCTTCCACGAGGGCCTTGGCAGCAGAATCCTTCGCTGCCTGGGTTTCCTGCTCCGCCTGCTCTCCCGCGATCCTGGCCGACTCCGCCAGCTGCGAGATGCTCTCGGTCTCCGCGTCGCGTGCCTCGGCGACCTCCCACTCGCGATCGATGAACAACCGCAGGGCGTCAGTTGTTTGCGCGTCCAGCGCGGTCTGTGCCGCCGCCCTGACCTCCGGCCCACCGGCGGCGAGGATCTGGTCGACCTGTATCCGCAGATCCTTGGCCTCGGCCTGGCCGGATGTGGTGGTCAGAAACCTTTGCAGCGCGTCGTGCGAACCGTCATCCAGAGCCGCCTGCGCCGCGGCCTGCACCTGTGGTCCGCCGGCGGCGAGGATCTGATCCACGCGCACCCGCAGATCGTTCGTCTGCGCCTGACCCCAGCCGCCTTCCAGGAATGTGCGCAGGGCGGTCGGGTCGCTGCTCGCGGCGTCCAGCGCACGCTGCGCCGCAGCCTTCACCGAGGCGCCACCCGAGGCGAGGATCTGATCGACCGCGATCCGGTCGTCGAGCGCGTGAAGCCGGTCGACATTGCTGTTGAGGAACGCGTCGACGTCAGCGTCGGAACCCAGAAGCGCACGCTCCGCCGCTGGTTTGACCTGGCTGCCCCCCGAACGCCACAGTGCCAGCACGATTTCCCGGGGTTTCGCCACTGGGGCCGGCGAATCCGCCGCCACTGCGGAAACCCCGGCCGGGCGGGCATCGGCGGGAACGGTGCCGAGGAGTTGGCCGAGTAGTGCGGTGATCAGGGCAAGGATGAGGCTGGTGCGCAAGCGGTGTCCGGAATGGCCGCGTGAGCGGCGCGTTCGGCGACGCCCCTTGTGCGGCGTCGCGTTGATGTTGACTCTCAACCCAGTTTCCTTCCTGCGGGGGATGGGCGGGAGGGAGCAGACGGCCCGGGCCGAGACGGTGCGGTGAGCTGCGCCTCGGCCCGAGGCCGTGCTGAGCGATCAGGCACCGAGGGGCTTCGTGATCCCCGGTTGCCTTGGGTCAGAAGTAGGTCACCTGTGTGGTGTTGTTGGCGCTGGTCCAGGTGATGTTGCCGTGTTGGAAGTCGTTGCGGCGTCCGCCGGTGACGTCGTATTCGTCGCTGGTGGGGTAGGCCAGGCGGCTGTTTTCCCAGCCGAGGCCCGCCCAGGTTTCGCGGATGCTGCCGAAGACGGCGTGGGCCGCGGTGGCGGGGGTCCAGTAGACGGAGGCGTTGTTGGTGAAGTGGTTGTAGCGGCCGACGCCGTCGGAGGTGACGGTTTCGTCGGTGGTGGGGTAGCCGAAGCCGGTTTCCCAGCCATAATCGGCCCATTTGTTGCGGATGGCGCCTTGGATGTGGTGGGCACCGCTGGCGGAGGACCAGTAGACGGAGAGGCCGTCGGGGTGGTTGAAGTGGTTGTAGCGGCCGACGCCGTCGGGAGTGGTGGATTCGTCTGTGGTGGGGAAACCGAGTTTCGGTGCCCCGCCGAGGCTGAGCCACTTCTTGCGGATATCGCCTTGGATTTCGTGGGTCCCGCTGGCCGGGGACCAGTAGATCGAGGCGGTGTCGGGGTGGCTGAAGTCGGTGTAGCGGCCGGATTCGCCGGTGATCCCGGTGATGGTGACTTCGTCGGTGACGGGGTATCCGAGGCCTCTTTCCCATCCCAGGGCTGCCCACTTCTCGTGGATGGAGCCTTGGACCACGTGTGCGTTGGTGGCGGGCGTCCAGTAGATGGAGGCGCCACCGCCGAGGCTGAAGTGGTTGTAGCGGCCAACGCCGTCGGGAGTGGTGTTCTGGTCGGTGAGGGGGAATCCGATAGCTGTGGGCCCACCGATCGCCTTGTACTTGGTGAGGATGTCGTCCTGCACGATGTGCGCGCCGGTGGCCGCTGAGTAGTAGATCGCGCCGTGCTGGTAGTCCTGCCCTGACCCACCGGCGACCGTGTACTCGTTCCCGACCGGGCTGCCCAGGAACGAATTCGCTCCGCCGAGGCCGAGGTAGCGGGTGAGGATCGGGCTGTTCATCTGGGTGGTGAGGGTGTCGTGCAGGTCGTCGACGCGGATTTCGGTGGCGCCGGTGCGGGTTTCGGTTTCGCCTAGGCAGCCGTTCTGCCAGGAGCTGTGGTTGAGCCCGACCAGTTCGGGGCCGCTGCCGGTGGTGCGGTAGGCGGGCCCGCCCGCGTCACCGCGGCAGGTCGTGGGGCCGGTGGCGCTGGTGGCCGGGAAGGTCGTGGTGGCGGGCGTGCCGGCGGTGACCGTGGTGACGTGCGGCTGGTTGGGAACCCACTCCGTCGCCGTGCGGCCATACCCGGCGACCTGCAGGGTTTCCCCGGCCTGCACAGGGGTGGCTGCGAGTGTGATCGGGGCCGTGTCGGTCACCGGCGTGGCAAGCCGGGCGAGGACGAGCGGGCGCCCGCTCTGCGGTACCACGGCGTTGATCGCGAGACGGTAGCCGGTGGTGCCACCCAGGTCGGTGCTGCCGACCGTGGCGGTCACGGGGTGAGTGGACGCGCCGGGGGCGGTGGTGTCGGGGAAACAAGCGCTGGAGGTCAGGATCCACTGGGGGGCGGTCAGCACGCCGCTGCAGTTGCCGGACTCCGCACTCACCTTGACGATGAACCGTGACGGGTCGGCAGATCCGGTGACCGCGCCGGCCGATGGTGCGGTCAGCGCCATCGTGGCGGCGGCGATCACCACAGCGGTGCTTCGGTGGAGACGTCTTCGGGTTGACACGTGCATCAGTGACTCCAAGAACATGGGGAACCGCGGTACTGCCTGGTTGTCAGCAGCGCGCGTGGAAGAAAGCGTGTTGCGCCGGCGACGTGCGGCGGTATCAGGTATGGGCTTGCAGCCGCAGGAGTGTCGTGGGCGGATTGCCGGGTTTCGCTCCGACACCGACCGGAGTGGAACCAGAGGGGTTGACCTCGACCGAGCTGTGTGTGCCGGCGTCGGTGGTCAACTCCGCGGTGACCTTGTGGCCCTGGCCGGTGGAGACCCCGTCACCATGGATCTCGTACACGGCGGGGACCAGGAGGTTGAGGTAACCGGTGGTTCCCGTGATCTGGAAGCACAACATGCCTTCGCCGTCAGCACCGATGGACTCGGTGGTGTAGACCTGCAACAAGCCCTTGCCCAAACCCTGGCTCGTCCGGCAGTCGGCGAAGATGATGTGACCATCACCCGAGGTCAGCGTGATTCCGTACTGATCCTTGATCTGTGCTGCACCTGGGTAGGAAAAGTCCTCCACCAGTGTCGCCTGTTCGTCCGCCGCCGTGGCGGTCTCCGGCTGCGCGGCTGATGCGGGCCCAGCCACGACGGACAGGGAGATCGCGGCTGCGGCCGCGGCCAGGCCGGTGGCTGCGGCCGCGAGCCATCTCAGTGATAGGCGCACGAACCCTCCTCGTTTTCGATGTAGTTTCGGCACTCGATTCGCGCACGGCCGAAGGCACGCCGTTTGCTGGCCGCAATACGGGGAGCCCCATGCCGTTCGATAGTCGCTGAAGCGACCTTTCACGGTATCGGTGTTCGCCGCGCGAATGTGACATGAAGTTTCAGTGAAGTGATCTTGCTCACGATGGTGGATATTTTCCGACAATCTCGCGGACTTTTCTGATTGATCCACTTGGGTGGGTTTCGAGCCGAGTGTCAGATCGACACGAAATCGAGCTTTTGCCTGCCGTGCTCGCCTGGTATAAACCACTGGCCGTCGGGTTGCTACATGCCCTTCCTGGAGGAGATTGCCGCAGGGTGAACCGGAATCGGGACGGGGAGAGCTCCTTCAGGTTCGATCGCCACGATCATCAAGAACCTGCCTCGTCTCGCGGCCGTCGACCGCTGGCGTTGGTGAATTGTTGACACATTGTCAATTGATGAAACCGAGTGCTGAGCACACCCTGTGATCAGGGGGTGCTCGGCGGGGCTGGACGAGGAGCGAGTGGTAGTTGCGCTTCGGTGAATAGATGTGCTTGCGGAGAACGGGGCTAAGAAATCAGTTCAGAATGAGTTGACGTGTCGACTTTTCCCGCGGTGCAGAACGTTCCAAGATCACGATGTGCGTGAGGAGGTTCTGGCCGACGAGCTGTGGGCGCGCCTGAAATCGTTGGTCCCGGTGCATCCGAGGCGCTTCCGTCATCCGGGTCGCAAGCGTGCCGATGACCGGGCCGCGCCGGAGGGATCCTCTACGTGGTGCGTACCGGTATCGGCAGGAATCGGCTGTCCACCGCCTTGTTCGGTGCCTCGGGCGCCACCTGCTGGCGGCGGTTGACCTCGTGGCACGAGGCCGGCAGCAGCCGCACGAACGGTTGCTCGCCGAGCTGCGCGTGGCCGGCCTGCTGGATCTGCCCGCGGCCCTGGTCGACTCCACCCACCTGCGCGCCCTCACAAGGGGACCAACCGGCCCCAGCCCGGTCGACCGCCGCTAACCCGGCTCCCAGCACCACCTGATCACCGACGCGCACGGCATCCCGCTCGCCGTCACGCTCACCGAAGGTCACCGCAAGGGCGTCACACACTTGATCCCGCTGATCCAAGCCATCCTACCGGCGCCTGGTTCGCGACCACGGCATCATTCCGATGATCGCCGACGCGGTACCGGCCACAACTCAGGTCTGGGCACTATCCGCTGGCCGGTCGAACGCACCTTCGCCTGGCTCAAGGGCTTCCACCGCCTGCGCGTCCGCACCGAATGCCGAGCCGACGTCCGCCAGCCGGCCGAGATCCCGAACGCTTCGGCGCAGGGTGGCGAGGAGCGTGTTGAGCCTGGCACTGAGGTCCTCGTCGAGGTGCCGCTCGGGTTCGTCACCGTCGTCGGCCGGCGGCTGGTCGGGCAGCTCGGCCACCGGGTCCGCTCGGTCGCGCGCAACCAGGCGGTGGGCGTCGGCGATTTTGTCCGAGGCAATCGCGTGCACCAGGTAGCGGAAAGAGCCGCCGCGGTTGTTGGTAGGCGGGCAGCACGGCCGGCACGACCTCCTGGGCGACGTGAGGTAGTCCGGGTCGACAGCGTTCTCGTCGGGTTACAGCAACCGGGCCCTGTCTCCTGGATTGCGACCGGCCTTCGCGAGGTCAGGGCCGCACCTCGATTCGCGATGGGATCGCGTATTGGCCGAGGATGCCCTTCACTTCGGATTCGTCCACTTCGGAGGGAACGGTGACTGTCGCGACGACGGTGCCGTCCTCGATGAGGGCATCGACTTCCACTCCGCGGAACGGGGCGAGCGCCTCGCAGATCGCGCGACGGGTGGCGTCGGCGCGCAGCGCGAGTTTGGACGGCTTGCCGATGTCGGTCATGGGCAGCGCGTCGAGCACGGTGACGGTCTTCGGCACGGCGGTCCGCTCGGGCATGTGGTCGGAGGCCCATTCCAGCAGCTCGTCTTCGGTCGTCTCGGCGCCGGGTGCGAGTGTTACGTAGGCGACCGGGACCTCGCCGGAGTGCGTGTCCGGGCGCCCGACCGCGCCGGCGGCGGTCACGCCGGGGTGGGCCAGCAGGGCGTCCTCGATCATCGCGGGGTCGATGTTGTGGCCTCCGCGGATGATGACGTCCTTGGCGCGACCGGCCAGGTACACGAAGGCGTCCTCGTCGATCCGGGCGAGGTCGCCGGTGTCGAGCCAGCCGTCGGCCAGCTTGCCGAGGCCATCCAGCACATACCCGTGTTCGTCGCGGCCGACGACGTAACCGGCGAACACGGTGGGACCGCTGATGGCCAGTATTCCGGTCTCGCCCGGCGGCAGTTCTTCCCAGGTGCCGGGGCGGAGGACCTTCACCTGCTGGTAGGGCAGGCGCTGGCCGACCGCGTCCGGTCGCGGCGTGTCGGGCAGGCTCGCGGCACTGGCGCAGGTGGCTTCGGTGAGGCCGTAGCCCTCGACCAGCGTGGCGCCGGTGTGGGACTCGAAGCTCTCCCGCACGGCGGCGGGCAGCGGAGCGGCGCCGACCGCCGCGTAGCGCAGGCTGGTGATGTCCGCGTCGACCGGACATTGCGCGAGCACCGCGTACACGGTCGGTACCGCGCTCATCGCGGCGATCCGGTAGTGCTCGACGATCTGCCAGAACTGTCCGTACAGGGCGGGTTCGCGGTAGCCGAGCGGACCGGCCCACACCGCTTGCTGCCCCTTGAACAACGGGGCGAGCAGGGTGACCACCAGCGCGTTGACGTGGAACAGCGGCAGTGCCGCGAAGATGACCGAATCGGCGTCGAGCACCGAGTTCGCCGCGATCGCCCACGCGTTGACGATCTCGTTGGCGTGCGTGTGCGCGGCGAGTTTCGGGATGCCCGTGGTGCCGCCTGTGTGGAACAACGCGGCAAGGTCCGATGCCCGCGGCGGGTCCCCGGCGAACGTGGACGAGTCCATTCCGGACGCGAGTTCGTCGAGATAGCCCACGCGCACACCCTCGATGCCCGGCAACGGAGCTGGCTCGCCGGCCGCGCCGGTCGGGCGTACCACGAGGATCGCGTCCAGCTCAGGAGCCAGTGCTTGTGCCGTTTCCCAGGTGCCACCTGCAAGTTCTGGACCCGCGGTGATCAGGACGCGGGCACCGGAGCGGCGGAGCAGCTCGTGCAGGTAATCGCGGGACAGGCCTCCGTTGAGCGGCGCCGCGATACCGGCCAGCTGTGCGGCCAGGGTCGCCGGTATGAGGTCGGCGCAGTTGGGCGACATCAGCGCGACCGCGTCGCTGCGCCGGATTCCCAGCTCGCGCAGCAGGTTCGCGTAGCGGTGCACGTCGGCGAGCAGGTCAGCGAAGGTGCGTCGCGCGGGTTCGCGCCATCGGGCGGCTTCGGGCAGCACGGTGAGCGCCGTTCGTTCCGGCCACAACGTGGCGGCGCGAGAGAGGAGCGCGTAGGTCGACTCGGGCAACCCTCGGTCGGCGAGCGGGACGGCCTCGATGTCGGGCAGGTCGGTGGGCTGGCGGTAGCGCGGCGGCCACAGGAGGTTCTCGGTCATTCAGGCACCTTCACAGTCTCGTCCTGTTCACCATTCGGGCTTTTCACGGTCGGCAGGACGGAGTTTGTCCCCGGCCGGCGAGCAACGACCTGAGCCGGCTTCCAGTACGGCTGCCAGTGGTCGCGCAGGAACCGGTTCAGCTCCGGCGTCGCCTGCGCGGCCGTGCCGGTGGTGCGCCAGGCGACGTGGCCGTCGGGTCGCACCAGAACCGCGCCGTGCCGGCCGACCTCGAACAGCTCGACGAGCTTCCGCTCCTCGGCCGGGGACGCGGCGGCCAGGCTCACGACGCGCAGTGGAAGCGGGCACTCGGGCGGCAGTGCTTGCTCCCACGCCCGCGCATCCGGTGTGACGAGGGCAAGTCCATCGTGCGGAAGCAAGTCGTGGACCGGGCGCATCGTGCCCTCGTGCCGGACCATGGCGTGCGGGAGGCGGGCGCCGGGACGGGTGGTGGGGCGGTAGGTGACCACGTCGCCACCGGCTGGCGAAGGGGTTTCGGCGTGGATGAGCGGACCGTCGTAGGTGTAGCCGAATTCCAGTCCGGTGGAAACGAAGTGTTCGAGCTGGCCCGGGATGGCGGCGGCGACGCGCGCCCGGATCCTCCGGCCGCGGGCGGTGCTCGCGAGCAGCACTCCGGTGCGCTTGAGCTGGAGCGGTGTGAGGCGGTCGCAGGCCCAGGCCAGCGCACGAGGAGGCACCCGGGACAACAGCGGGTGGGTGAGAGCCTGGGTGGCCCGCCGTACAACGCGGTTGGTGATTCCCACGGGCGCGGTCACCTCGTCGAGACGGAAGTGGTTGGCGACGCTCTGCTCGGCGAAGCGTTCGACGACGGGCCTGCGCTCGGTCTCGTAGGTGTCGAGCAGGGTGTCTTCGGCGCCGCCGCGGAGCACCGCGGCGATCTTCCAGGCGAGGTTGTGGGCGTCCTGCACACCGCTGTTGAGGCCGAAACCGCCGGTGTGCGGGAAACGGTGTGCCGCGTCGCCCGCGAGGAGCAGGCGCCCCTGCCGGAAGACGCGGGCCGTCTGGGAGGTCATGGTCCACGTGCCGGTGGACCGGATGGTGACCTCGGTGCTGCCCAGCACCCGCGGGAGTGTCCTTTCCCAGTAGCGCCGACTGTCCCTGGCGATTTCCTGTTCCGGGTGGAGGTAGGCGGTCATCAGGATGTAGTCGTCGTTCGCGTGGGCGATCATGACGCCGCAGAAGGCGGGCTGGTAGATCCAGCTGAGCAGCGGGCGGACCGTGCCGGGCGGGTGCAGTCCGGGGGCGTGGAAGAAGACGCTGCCCATGTTGGCCAGGACCGGGCCGCGCAGCGGAATGCCCGCGCTGTCCCGGACCACGCTGTTGGCGCCGTCGGCGGCGACCAGGTAGGCGGCATCGAGTGTCTCCGCGGCGGTGCGCACGGCGATCCGGTCGGCGCCGGCCTCGATCGCCGTGACCGCGGTACCGCGGCGGAAGTCGACGAGCGGCTCGCGCTCCAGCGCCGCCCACAGCACGGGCATGAGCTGGTGCTGTCCGATGTGGGTGATCAGGAACGGGCTGTGTGCCTGGACTTCGGCGAGGCGGTCGGGGTCGGACAGCAGGTCGATCTCGCCGAGCGGCTCGGTGAGCCGTGAGCACCAGCGGATGACGTTGACCGTGTCGTTGGGCGGTGCCAGCGCGGTGATCTCCGCGGCCAGCCGGGGTGACGCGTGGTGCCAGATCTCGCGTGAGCGGGCGTTGATGACGTGGGCCGCGGGGTGCATCAGGGGCTGCTCGCGGCGTTCGAGCACCGTGCTGGGAATACCGTGCCGGGCCAGCAGCAGTGCGAGAGTGGTTCCCGTCGGGCCCGCGCCCGCGATCACGACCGGTGCGGTGCGCATCGTCTACAGAGTCCTCCAGGTGATGGCCCGCCTGTTCGCCCGTGGCGTGGTGCCGGGCCGGGTGCCCGCGCCGGGCCGGAGCAGCTCGGCCGGGTCGTCGCCGCGGCGCAGCCGCTCCAGCAGGTAGTCGGGGTCGAACTCGGTGCCGATCGGGTTGGCGGCGAACTTCTCACTGGCGAAGTAGGCGGCAGTGGCCTCGGCGGTGGGGAAGTTGTCCACCTGGAACTCCAGGCGGATGCCGTCGGGGTCCTCGTAGTACAGCGAGGTGGTCGGGCCGTGGTTGATGGCCCAGACCGGACGGATGCCCACCCGCTTGAGTCGCTCGTAGGTGGTGACCAGGCTTTCGAGCGAGGCGAACTGGACGGCGAGGTGGTCGATCCCGTAGACCTTGCGCCGCAGCCGTGCCAGCGGGAAGAGATACCGCAGGATGCGCGGCACCGTGATCAGCGCCAGCCGGTGATGCTCGTGGTCCCAGCTGAGGAAGGCGATCCGCCGGTCCTGGTGCACCACGCGGGCGCCGAAGACCTTGCGGTACCAAGTGATCATCTCCTCGCGGCGGGCGGTCTTGACGACCCAGTGCGCGAGGAAGTCCGGTGCCAAGTCGTTCGCGGGCCTGCTGGTACCGGCTTCCCTGGCGGCTTCCATGAGCGGTCCTTTCAGGATGCGGTGATCGTGGTGCGCTGCCGGCCGAGGTCGACGGAGCCGTCGGGGCTGCGGATGCTCGCGGTCACGACGTCGCCGGGCTGGAGGTAGGGCTTGCGGAGGTTGGTGCGGATGAACGCCCGCCACAGCCTGTCCTCCGGCAGCAAGGCCGTGGCCAGGCGGCGGACCAGCGCCGGCGGGGTGGTCGCGGTGCAGCCGTGAGGGGTGCCGGTGAGCAGCAGGTCTCCGGGACTGAGGTCACAGAATGTGGTCAGCTCGGTGAGGGTCTCGGCGGGCCGGTAGAGCAGGTTGCGGGTGCTGTCGTGCTGGCGGAGCTCGCCGTTGACCTCCAGGCGCAGCTCCAGGTCGTCCAGGAGCGGGAACTCCCCCGGCTCCGGCACCGCGAGGTAGGGCCCGACTGGACAGAACCCGCGGTAGCTCTTGCCCTTGAGGAACTGGCCCTGCGGGAGCTGGACGTCGCGGGCGGAGAGGTCGTTGGCGATGGTGATGCCGAAGACGTACTCGTGGAGGTTCTCGCTCGTGACGGTCTCCGGCTGGGTGACCTGCTTACGCAGCACCAGGGCGAGCTCGATCTCGTGGTCGAGCAGCCGCACGTGGGACGGCCGGGTGACGGGCGCGTCGGGACCGGTGACCGCGGCGTCCGTCTTGTCGAAGAACAGGTTGAAGGGCCGCGCGTCGGGATCCATCCCGGACTCGATCGCGTGCTGCCGGTAGTTGGCGCCCTGGCACAGGACGCGGCAGGGCGTGGTGACCGGGGACAGCAGCTCCACCGACTCGGCCGGCAGCCGGGGAGGGCGATCAACGGCCGACCGCCAGTCGTCGGCGCCGTCACGGATGAGGTCCGCGGTCGAGGCGTAGCTGCCGGCCAGCGGCGACAGGCCACCGTCGGCGACGGCCGCCCACCGGATCTCGTCGGCGAGGCGGTAGCGGGCGAGGTGGATCACCATGCCGACAGTGCAGCGAACACAGCCTTCGCGGCGCTTGGCTCGTGGTGCAAACCGGCCCACCACCGATTGGACCGAAGTCCCAAGGAGTCGTCAGCCCGGGGTGGTCGGCTCGCCCAGCACGAGGTCGCCGAACTCCTCCGCGAGTGCCAGCGCAACCTGGAGTTGCATCCGCCGGACCTCGATCTCCCGGCCCCGCACCTGCTCGGCCCGCTGGATGCGGTACGCGACCGTATTGCGCGCGACGTGCAGCAGCTCAGCCGTCGTGTTCAGGCTTCGTTCCGTGTCGAGGTAGCACTTGAGGGTGGTGCGCAGGGTGGTGGCAGGCTCCCCGGCTCCGGCGAGTCCACCCAGCTCACGGTGCACGAACCGGCAGGCCTCGTCGAGCCGCGTGCTGAGCATGGCGATCAGGTCGAGCTCGGCGTAGTCGAACAGCCACCGGCCGGTGCGGGACAGCATCCCGACCCGGACGGCATCGAGGGCCTGGCCGTGGCTGGACGCGAACCCCTCGGCGCCGGACTCGGGCAGCCCGGCCGCTACCCGGATCCCGGACGGGGGCGTGCCCGTCGACGTCAGTGGCCCCACCGAGGCACCACGGACACTGGACCCCCACGCCCACACCCGTTGCCTGCCGACAGGCAGGATCAAGGTGCCCGTCGCCCCGCCCGCCCGCAGCAGCTGCTCGGCGACCGCTTCCAACCGGCGGGGATCGGCCTGTTCGAGGTCGTCGGCCCACACCACCAACGCGGTGTGCCGGCGGGTGAGGTCGTAGCCCAGGACGCGGTGCGCGTGCTCGGCAGCGACCGGCTTTCCGGCGAGGACCTCCTGCACCAGCTCCATGCGCACGGCGGCCGAACTGGTCACCCAGGCGGCGTGCGCCAGGGAGAACTCACGAGTCATCTCAGCGGACAGCTGGTTGACGATCGCGAACAGCACCTCCGAGACATGCCCCACCACCGCGAACCGGTCGGAAGCAGGCAGGTGTCGTTCAGCCTCGGCCAGGATCTCCCTGACGGCGTAGGCATGACCGAGCTGGACGCTTTGCAGCAGGTGCTCGATACCGACTCCCCGGCCCACCGCCTCCGCAGCGCCCGTGAGCGCTTCCGCCGGCGGCTCCGGCGCGACCTCGACGTTCTCGGCCAGCGCGGCCACGATGCTCAACGCGACGGCCTCACAGCCCTTCCGCAGCTCCTGCACGAGGCCGTCCACGGCAAGCTGCGGGATCTGCGTGGTCATGTGCTCAGCCATGCCCTGGGCGAGTTCGACGGCCCAGGCCACCGGACCCGCGCCGACCCGGTCGGCAAGCCGGTCGACCTGGACCGGGGGCAGCACCGCCCGGGACAGCACATTCCGGCCGCGCGGCGCGAGCTCACGAATCCATCCACTCACGCCGCTCACTGCCCCTCGCCACCTCCGTCCGGGAACGATGCGCAGCGACCACTCCATGCCGCCGGGCGCACCCTCGGTCAACAAGTACAACAGACACCGAACACGGCTCGCGGCTGCTGGTGAAATCTGGTGCCGCGACCCGTGCCACGAATGGGCTGGGAAGGGCGCCCATGCGATCGGGGACGGGGGCGTCCTGCCTGGTTGGCCCCGCAGAGGCGTCGCTGCGTGAGATCGCCGCCAGAGCCGAAACCAGGCTCGCCCTTGGCGACCATGCTCAAGGCGCAGCGCGCTTGCGACAACCGTGGCCGGGACGGCAGGGCTGGCGTCCGGACGGCAGCGAGACCGGTCTGCTGATCGGTCAGCCGGTGCTCGCACCGCCGTCGACGCGCAGGATCTGGCCGGTGATGTGTCCGGCTTCCTGCGAGAGCAGGAAACACACGGCCGCGGCGATGTCCTCGGGCCGGCCCAGCCGCCCGGAGGGTATGCCCGCGAGGTAGCGCTGCTCAGAGGGGGACCCGACGGGATTGCCGGCGCGGAACAGTTCCGTTTCGGTCGGTCCCGGTGCGACGGAGTTGACGGTCACTCCCGTGGTGGCCAGCTCGCCTGCCCAGGCCCGGGTGCAGAAGTCCAGCGCTGCTTTGGCCGCCCCGTAGGCTGTGCGTTCCGGTTTGCCCACGGTGACCAGGCTGGTGATGTTCACGATGCGGCCCCAGCCACGCGCGGTCATGGCGGGCAGGGTGGCCTGGACGACCTGGACGGCGACCCGCACGGTCAGGTCGTAGACCGCATGCAGGTCGTCCAGTTCGACCTCGTGCACATACGCGGGCCGGACCAGTCCGACGTTGTTGACCACGGCGTCGACGGGCCCCTCGGAGAGGACGGCCCGGAGGGCTGTGTCTGTCGCTGCCTGATCGGATAGGTCGACCTCGTGAAACTCCCCGGGGAAGGCGTCGATGGAGTTGCGAGCGAGGCCGATCGGCCGATGGCCCTGCCGGGCCAGGTTTTCGGCCACGGCCAGGCCGATGCCGCGGGAGGCGCCCGTGATGAGCACTCGCCGAGGAGTCATGGCGGTACGGGTCCTTTCTCGTCCCCGTGGGCGGGGCGGTCACGCCCGGAACGCCGGGGGACGGAGTGCACGGGTGCCGACGCCGGCTGGGCATCGGCACCCGTGGTGGTGGGAATTCAGAATCCGGGGAAGAGGGCTTTCAAGTCGGCCAGGGTGACCGCACCACTCACCTGGATCTCGTCCGTGGGCTGGTTGCGGCCGTAGACCAGACGCAGCACAGCCTCCGCTGTGCCCGTGACGGAACCCGCCGGTTCGGCCGGCTCACACGGGTACAGGTGCAGCTCGCCGCTCAGGTCGAGCAGCACGGTCCTGGCCGGGCTGGTCAGGGCGATGGTGAGCTGTGCCGGGGCGAGCCGGCTGAGGGTGTCGGCGGCACGGAAGCGGGTGGCGACCAGATCCAGCCGCTCCCACAACAGGCCCACCTCCGCCGCCGGAATCGTCGCCCCCGGGGTGAGGGCGGCTTCGATGTCCCAGGCGTGGACGGAGTGCTCCGAGAGCCGGTACCCGGCGTAGACGGGAGCGGTGAGCAGTCCGGCGAAGTACGGAACGCGCACCTGCGACTGCTGGGCCGCGTCGAGTGAGTCCAGCAGCCGCAGGTGCCGGGCGTCGGCGGCCAGCCACGCGTCCCGCTGCGCGAGCGGAGGGAGCGTGTTCCACCGCTGCCACACCGGCTCCAGGTCCTCTCGTCTCGGCCCCGTCTCATCGCCGGCGATGCCCCGCTCAAGCAGCCCGGTGCAGATTTCGGCGGCACTGCCGAGATGGGACAACACCTGCGCGATGCTCCACCCACCGGTCATCGATGGCTGCTTCAGCTCCTGCTCGGACAGGGAAGCGACCGTGGCGGCCAGACGCCGGGAGCTCGTGTGGAGGGCTTCCAGCCAGACCGGCAGGCCCTCGGACGCGTCCGCGGGGGAGAGGGTCATCACATCCTCGCTCACTGCTGCTGGTGAGCGAGGTCAGCAGCGGTGAGGCCTTCGAGAGCCATGCCGAGCTGGAGACCTTCGGCCATGCGGCGGCTGACCCGCTGGCGCAGGGTGATGGCGAGGTAGCGCGTGAGCAGCCGCGGCTTGGCGGCCAGCTCCTCGGCGAGCTGCTGGGCGCGGGGCAGGACCTGCTCCAGTGGCAGCACCTCGGCCACCGCGCCCCAGCGCTCGGCCTGCTCGGCGGTGAAGGAGCCCTGGGTGAAGGTCAGGTAGCGGGCACGGTTGAGCCCGAGGGCCTCCTCCCAGGCGATCTGGATCCCGTCACCGGGAACGATGCCGAAGGTCAGGTGGGGGAAGTCGGAGAAGACGGTGGTGTCGGCGGCGATCACGATGTCCGCCAGCAGGGCGTACTCGCTGTGGACGGAGGCGGGACCGTTGACCGCGGCGACGACGGGCATCTCCAGATCGACCAGGCGCTGGAGCACGCGGCGGCCCTCGGCGAGGGTGCGGTCCCACTGGGCCGGCTTGGTGATGTCGCCCAGGCTGGCACCATCGATGTCGGTCATGAACCGGTCGCCGGTGCCGGTCAGCACCAGGACCCGGTTGTCGCGGTCCTCACCGATCTCGTACAGGGCACGAGGGAAGTCGGTGTGCGTCTCGCCGGTGAACGTGGCCGGACCGTCATCGGTGTGGAAACGCAGCGTGAGCACGCCCGACTCCGTGCGGCTCATCGCCAGGTTCTTGAACGCCGTGAAGTAGGACGGGATCTGCTTGGACACGAAAGGCTCCTCAAGTGAATCCGGGGCGGTCACTCCGCCCTGTGCCCAACTCAACTCCTGGACCGGCAGGGTGCATAGCGCCTGGCCAGAGCGCTTCCCGAGGGGTGCTATAAGCGCCGACGATGGCGTTGGGTGCCTTGCCGCCGGACACCGCGACCCAGCAGCTCCACGCGGCCGGCACCTGTGCGGGGCCGAAGGAGCCGAAACGCACTTTCACGGAGAGCTACGCCTCGGTCGTGCGCGCGCGTGGCCCCCCGTCCGCGGCCCGTGATGCGATAGGGGCATGGAAATCCGAGCGATGCGCGCCTTCGTCACGGTGGTGGAGGAGGGCGGCCTGTCGGCGGCGGCACGGCGGCTGCACATCAGCCAGCCCGCCCTGTCCCAGACGGTGAGTGCCCTGGAACGGGAATTCGGTCAGCAGCTATTGGTTCGCTCCTCCACGGGCGTGCGGGCCACGGAAACCGGGGTGACGTTGCTCGCGGAGGCGCGTGCCGTACTCGCCCGCTACGACCAGGCGCTCAAGGTCATGGCTGCGCACACCGGGGGGAGCACAGCCTCGCTCCGGATCGGCATTCCTCTGGAACTGCCCGCCGACCTGCTGTCCAAAGCGCTGCTCGAACTGTCCGTCGCCCATCCGAACACGCGGGTTCAAGCACGGCACCTCTCCACCTCCGCGCAAGTCGCGGAACTGCACAGGGGTGACCTGGAGCTGGGCCTGCTGAGAGAACGCCCTCACGGGCAGGAGTTCGACGCGATGCTGGTCGTCGAGGAGCGCCTGGGCGTTCTGCTCGCAACGGAGCGCGCCGCGGAATTGGCCGGGCCGCACGGCATCCGGCTGGAAGCGCTGCACGCACTCACCTGGATCGGTTTCCCCCGCTCCGGCAGCCCCGCCTGGTATGACGAACTCACCGCCATTCTGCGCAGCCACGGCATCGACCCGGGCCCGCAGGTCCCCGATGGGCAGCCATTGATCGCCGAGGTCAAGCTCGCCTCCGTCAGCGCCGGGCGCGCCTTCACCCTGGCTCCTCCCGGCTGGTCCCAGCCCCTGCCCGACACCGTCACCTGGTTCCCGCTGATCGGTCACCCCATCGTCCGGCGCACCTGGGCCGTGTGGAACGCAGGCTCCCACCGCCGCGATCTCGGCTACCTGGTCGCGGCCCTGGACCGGCCCGCGACGAAAGCAGCGTCCGACGCGACGAGCTGACGAGCGCGGCTCTTTCAGCCGGACGACAGCGGACAGGGCTTCGGCGCGACAAGCACGTCGATGCCACCGTCACCCTGGGAAGGGGACTCGACGCTCAAGCCGGAGGAGCGGCCGGATCTGGAGTCGGAACTGTCGGAGGTCAGGCGAGGTTGCGAAACGGTGAGGCTCGAGACGATTTGTCTGTCGTGTGTTGCTGCTCCAGCAGGTCGGTGTCGAGGTTCTGGTGCCGCGTGCCTTGGCGCAGCTGGAACGTGAATGAGCGAGGAGCGAAGGAGCCGGAGCGAAACCGGAGCGGCGACTGGTCCACAGATGGGCTGAACGTGCTTGAGTCGACTCCAGGTCAGCGAGCTTTTTCGCGTTCTCGTGGTGATCTTGTTTGTCTGTCCACTGTGGTCGGACCGGGGTCGGTGGGAGAAAAATGGGAGAAGATCGTGGTCGCCGTTGACCTGAGCGGCTGGTGTCTCTCCCGGGCCTGGTGTGGTCAATGCGACCCGGTGCGGATCGCGGTTCGCCGGGCCACAGCACGACGCGATAGGGGGCTCAGCACACGG
Organism: Amycolatopsis dongchuanensis; assembly: GCF_039542405.1. Lineage (NCBI taxonomy): Bacteria > Bacillati > Actinomycetota > Actinomycetes > Pseudonocardiales > Pseudonocardiaceae > Amycolatopsis > Amycolatopsis dongchuanensis. Next base: position 11,581 of record NZ_BAABIB010000011.1, on the reverse strand, counting down.
GAAGCGCCGGCCGGTGCGGCGTGGCGACGAGTACACCGGCCGGTGTTCTCACTCGCTCGCCGAGCTGACGACTTTGGCCTCCAGGGCCAGGCAGGCGGGCGTCTCGCCGGTCCACGGCGCCGGTGATGGCCGCGTACGACGCCACCCCGGCGGGCGATATCCGCCGCGCGATCACCAGCGGCGCGATCACCGGCGACAACGACCCTGCCCTCATCGCCGACGGCATGATCGCCGCGGCCGACCGGCCGGAGGCCCCGCTGCGGCTACCGCTGGGCCCGGACTGCTACCAGTACGTGCGGGCCGCGCTGGTAGCCCGCCTCGAGAACCACGAAGCCCACCGGGACATCGCCCTGTCGGTGGCGGCGGACGTCTGAGCGGGTAACCCCCTCGGCGCCCGGTCGTCGAGCCGGCGCCGAGGGTCGGTGCTGCCGTCGGTCCGATGCGCCGCGTCGCGGCCGAACCGTGCGCACCAGCGGCCTGCTGAAACCTGACGGCCCGCTCGACAACACCGCCTGCCGGCAAATCGTCGCTGCGGTCCAGCGACGGCAGTGCGACGCGCGCGAAGGATGCCCGGTCTCGACACCGAGCCCAAAGACACCGAAGGCCCCGTGCCAAACCGAGACGCCTGGTCAAACGTCGGCTTCCCGCCGAAGCTCCCCTGTGCAGACCCCTCGGCGGCTCGTGAAGCACCCGAGCCGCGGTACCCGTCAGCACCGCAGGATGAATGGCGTCCACGACACTCATCCCGGCCGAACTCATTTCGCTGGCTGCCGGTACTTCGCTGCAGTCGGGTTGCCGTGCGCCGTGTGGTCATGGAGGGGCCGACGTTCCGCCGCCGACAGGCGGTGAACGCGAACCGTCCTCAGTGGACCGAGCCCGGTAGTGCAGGCACCGGACGACCACGGTTCAGCCGGCCCTCCGGCCGAGGATCACAGCTGCCACCGCGCCCGCCGCGACAATGCCCGCCAGTGCCAGCAGGCTGTACCACATGCCGTCCGCGAAGGCGGCCCGCGCGGCCTGCGCGAGCGCTCCACCCGCCGGACCGGACCGCTCCGCGACAGCCAGCGCACCGGCGAGCGAACCTTCGGCGGCCTCTCGCGCTCCGGGAGCGAGCATCGCCGTCGCGGGGTGCATGGCACCGGTGTAGCCGGCCGAAAGCACGCTGCCCGCGAGCGCGATCCCCAGTGCCGCGCCGAGTTCCCGCGTCGCGTCGTTGACGGCGGACGCCACGCCGTATTGGCCCGGCGGCACGTTGTCCAGGATCGCGCTGGTGGCTGGAGGTGCCGTCAGGCCGAGCCCGCCGCCCAGCACGCACACCGCGACCGCCAGCTCCGGGTAACCGCTTTCCGCCGTGAGCCGTCCCAGCAGCAGCACCCCGGCGATCACGATCAGGAGCCCGGCGCACGTCAGCGTGCGCAACCCCAGTTTGCGGGCGAAGTACGCCGAGGCCAGCGACAGCGGGAACAGTGAAACCGCGATCGGCCACAGCACCAGCCCGGATTTCAGCGGCGAATACCCCTGCACCAGCTGGAGGTACTGCGCCAGCGCGAACAGCGAGCCGAACGCGGCGGTGAACTGCACGGTGACCGACACCGAACCGGTCGTGAAGGCGGCGTTGGCGAACAGCCGGACGTCCAGCAGCGGCACGTCCTGCCGCGACTCGAACCACGCGAAGACCACGCACAGCAGGAGCCCGGCGGCGATGGTGCCGAGCACCGTCGCGTTGCCCCAGCCCAGGTCCGCCACGCGCAGGATGCCGAACACCAGTGCCCCGACGGCGAGCGCGCTGAGCACGGCGCCGCCGACGTCGAACCGGCGCGGCTCGGCCTCCCTGGAGGTCGGCACCGTCGCGCAGGCGAGCGCCAGTACGAGCGCCAGCACGGCGGGACCGGCGAACACCGAGTGCCACGTGAAATGCTGCAGGAGCAGGCCGGCGAACACCAGCCCGCCCAGGCCGCCGACGCCGGCCACCGCCGCCCAGATGCCGATCGCGCGGCCGCGCCGATCCGGCGGGAAGCTCGCGTTGATGATCGACAGCGTCGCGGGCATGATCATCGCGGCACCCAGCCCGGTCAGCGCCCGCGCGGCGATCAGCCAGGCCGACGACGCGGCGAACAGCGGGGCCGCGCAGCTCACCGCGAAGACGACCAGCCCGATGACGAGCACGCCACGGCGGCCGTTGCGGTCGCCCAGCGCGCCCATCGGCAGCACGAGCGCCGCCAGCACGAGTGTGTAGACGTCGACGATCCAAGTCTGCTGCGCCTGGCTGGCGCCGGTATCGGCGGCCAGCGCGGGCAGTGCGGTGTTGACGATCGTGACCATCGCGATCACCAGCGCCACCGCGGTGCACATGACACCGACCGTCCAGGCCCGGCGTGCCGGGGAGAGCGCGGGAACCTCGACGGAGCCGGTGCTGGGGCCTGCTCGCATGCCACCTCGTTCCGACGGGGAAACGAAACCATCGGTAGCGTAGCAGGACTGGTAGTCTCGTTTCCCGTTGTCGCGCGGGGGAGGGAGGATCGGGAGGTGAGTGCCCGGCAGTTCGCCGACCGGCGTGACCCCCGGCTCGACCGGTCGCGTTCGGCGATCCTCTCCGCGGCCGTCGCCTTGTTGTCGGAGGGTGGTGTGCGGCAGGTGACGATCGAGGCGGTCACGGCGCGCAGTGGTGTCGCGCGGTCCACGCTTTACCGGCACTTCCCGACCAGCGTGGAACTGCTGGCCGCCGCGTTCCAGGAGTTGCTGCCGCCGCTGCGGCTGCCCGATCCGGATGCCACGCCGCGGGATCGGTTGCTGCAGCTCGTGGTTGCTCAGGCTGAGCAGATCGATCAGGCGCCGGCTGTGGCGGCGGTGGTGTGGCTGTCCACGCTCGGTCTGTCGGGTGTGCCGTCTGGTGCTGAGGACCAGTCGCGGCTCGGTGCGTTGCGTGAGCGCGTTGTCGAGCGTTATCGCGGTCCGTTCGAGGCTGTGCTCGCTGAGTGTCTGCCGTCGTCCGGGCGTGACATTGATGTCGCCGCCGCGCAGTTGGTGGGCCCGCTGCTGTTCAACGCGTTGGTCACCGGCAGGCCGAGTGATCGTGGGTTCTGCGTCCGCATCGTGGACGACTTCCTCGCCGGGCGCCGCTGATCAGGGCGCGAAGAAGCCGTCCCAGCACGGTAGTTCCGCCGGGTGGCGCCGTCAGGCCGACCCCGCGCGGTCGCGGTTGACCCCCTTCGAGGCGCACTGCCGCGAAATCCCCATCTCCGCGGCGACATGGGCGATCACCTCACCGACGTCACGCCCCGCACCACCTCGCCGCTCGTCCGCGGCGGAGCAACGTACCCGGCGCACAGCGGGGAAGTCCTGACCGCGACGCGGCGGGAGCGCTACCCTCGCGCGACCTGGATCAGGAGCAGCGGAACTGCTGCCCACCAGCCGCGAAATCGGTGGCGTCGCGATCGCCGACGGCAGCCACAAGAAGGGTCCCGCGAGCACGTCGTCACCGAGGCCTTCCAGCGCTTCGGTCATCCTGTGCGCGGGATCCCGGTGGAGCGGCTGGACCCGGACGAGCGGCTGCTGTTCTCGCCGATGGAGCCGGGCGACGTGCTGCTCTCCCACGCCTTCCTGTGCCACAAGTCCATTCCGAACGTGTCGGTGAACCCGGCCGGCATGCGGATGTCGATGGACACCCGCATCCAGCCCGCCTCCTCGCACCGCGGGTTCAACGCGCTGACCCCCTGGCCGGAGTCGGCGAAGGACAAGTCGAAGGGAATCATGTCGAAGATCACCGGCACCCCCGCTACGGTCGAGTGGCCTGGGGTACTACCGCGTGCGACTCCGACGAACGACTGGATGGGCGGCGCAACGACGAAACGTGAGAGCCTCCCCTTGGTGCCGGGACCCGGCACGACGCGGGAACGCGTGGCGGACGGGAATCCGGCCGCCGCGGGGCTCAGCGGTATCGCCCTCGTGGTGGTACTCACCGGTTACGCACTGTCCATTGTGGACTCGTCCATCGTCAACGTGGCACTGATCTCGATCAGCGACGACCTGCACGGCGGTCCCACCGCGCTTGGGCTGGCCATGACCTACGTGATCACCCAGCCCTGCGTGGACGTCAAGGACCGGGCCTGCATCGACGAATGCCCCGTCGACTGCATCTACGAGGGCGAGCGGGCACTGGTGTGCCCGGTGGAGGCGATCTTCTACGAGGACGACGTGCCGGACGACTGGACGGCGGGCTCGGCGCCGGCGGTGGGTTCGGCACGCAGGCTGTGCCCGATCCAGGGCATCCGCCTGGTTTCCGGAACCCGCCGCGCACAGCCGCAAGCCGCGGAGCCGGGACGGCTGACGGGCGCGCGGCAGAATGGCGGAGTGGGCTCGTTCGACGCCGCCGTCGAGGCGCTGCGGCTGCTGCGGCATGAGGCCTACTACAGCGACCGCGTGGACTGGCCCGTCGTGGAACGCCAGGTGCTGAACCGGGCGAAGGCCGGCGCTCCGCTCGCACACGCGCTCCGATCGGCGTTCCGGGGGCTCGGTGACCGGCACAGCCACCTGCGCGTGCCCCGCGACCGGACGTCGGCGGCGCCGGTGCTGCCGGAAGGACACGCTCTGCGCGGAAACCTCGGGTACCTGCGTCTCCCGCCGATCTCGGTCGGCGATCAGGAAGACGGCAGGACCTACGTGCGCACGGCCTGGGAAGCCCAGCGGTGCCTCGCCGGGGCCGCTGGGTGGGTCCTCGACGTGCGCGGCAACAACGGCGGCACGATCCACCCCATGCTCGCCGCCGCGGGCCCGCTGCTCGGTGCGGACACGTTCCTGTCCTACCGCCGCCGAAGCGGGTGGGGCGCCCGGTTCACCTACCGGCCGGGCGTGTTGCTCGCGTCCGGCAGACCCGTTCTGGAGGTGCCCGGGCCACCGCCCGACGCGAGCGGCAGTCCCGTGGTCGTGCTGCAGGACCGGCGAACGGCCAGCGCCGGCGAAGGGGTGGCCATCGCGTTCCGCGGCCGGGAGGCGGCCCGCAGCTTCGGCACCCCCACCGCCGGTGCTCCGACTGGCACCCTCGCCCACCCGCTCCCCGACGGCTCGACACTGGTCGTCGCCGTGGCCGTGGCCGTGGACCGCCTCAACCGGGAATACGCCGACGCGCTCACTCCGGACGGGCAGAGCGCGCAGCCGTTGCGCCGGGCCATCGCCTGGCTCGCGGATCGGTGACGGGCAACCTGCGGCAGGCCCTGTTGTCGACCTTGCTCAGCGCCGTCAAGGGCAGCCGGTCGACGAAGTCCACGAACGCCGGTTCGTACAGCGCACCGAGCCGCTCCCGCACGAGCCGCCTCAGCCCCCACATGACCATCGGGCCCCGCACCCGGATCTCACCCGGCTTCCCCGCGGCCGCCACGCCGCGCCAGGCGGACGGCGGCGTGCACGAGCCGCTCGCATCGGCTACAGCCAGTCGTGCTCACGGGCGTATCGGGCCGCTTCGTGGCGGGTGCGGGTCTGGGTCTTCTGCATCGCGTTGGACAGGTAGTTGCGGACCGTGCCCTCCGCCAGGTGCAGCTGCCCGGCGATGTCGGCCACCGAAAAACCCTCACGGGTCGCGCGCAGGACGTCCAGCTCGCGGTCGGTCAGCGGGCAGTCGTCGACGACGGCGAGGGCCGAGACGTCCGGGTCGATCCAGCGCTTGCCCGCGTGCAGGGTCTTGATCACCGAGGCGATGTGGGCCGGTTCCGCCGCCTTGCTGACGAAGCCCTGGACGCCGAGCTTCAGCGCCCTGCGGAGCACGCCGGGGCGCGCGTGGCGGGTCAGCATCAGGATCACCTGCTCCGGCCGGGCCCGGCGGATCTCCTCGACCGCGCCGAGCCCGTCCACGCGGGGCATCTCCAGGTCGATGACCAGCACGTCCGGCCCGTGTTCGAGGGTGGCCGCGACCGCCGTTTCGCCGTTGTCGGCCTCGGCCAGCACCGTGATCTCGTCTTCCAGCGGCAGCAGCGCGGCCAGTGCCTTGCGGAGCAGGGCTTCGTCGTCGGCGAGCACCACCGTCGTCATCGTCGGGCCTCCTTCGGTGCGGGGAAGGCCGCCGCGGTGCGGAAACGGCCGCCGGAGTGCGAGACTTCCAGCTCGGCGCCGTGCTCCGCCAAGCGCTGCCGGAGCACCGCGAGCCCGCCGAGCTCGAGGGGGCCGGTGTCCGGGGCGCCGTCGTTGACGATCGCGATCCCGCGCCGGGTGAGCGTGATCCCCACCTGGCGGGCTTCGGCGTGCCGCAGGATGTTGGTCGTCGTCTCGCGCAGCACCTGGCCGAGCAGTTCGCCCGCGGCGGCGTCCACTTCGGACTCGCGCGCGACGCGGACGTGGATCCCCGCGGCCTCGAAGAGGTTCTTGGCGTTCTCCAGCTCGGCGGACAGGTTCAGCCGCCGCTGGGCGTAGGCGAGTTCCCTGGTCTGGACGATGGTTTCGCCGACCAGGTCGTGCACTTCACGCAGTTCCTCGCGCGCCCGATCCGGTTCCCGGTCCAGCAGCTTCTCGGCCAGCGCCACCTTCAGCTTCACCACGTGCAGGGTGTGCCCCTGGATGTCGTGCAGGTCGGACGCGAAGCGCACCCGCTCCCGCGTGACGGCGAGGTCGGCGTCGCGCTCGCGGGACTGTTCGAGCTCCGCGATCAAATCGAAGAAGCGCTGGCTGGCGAACATGAACGCGGTCGAGACCAGCATGGCCGCCGCGGGCACGGCGGCGAACTGGAACAGCCGCCAGCCGATCCGGTCGTCGTGCACGAGGACGTTCGCCGCGCCCAGCCCCGCGATCAGGACCGTCAGCGCGGCCAGCGCGGCGAGCCGTCGGCGGGGCAGCGGCGGGATGAGGTACGACCCGACGATGGACAGCCCGAAGAACGCGGCCGTGTCATCGGTCAGCGACCCGGCAAGCCACACCACCGCGGTGACGACCAGGCTCGGCCGCGCCACGCGGAGGTAGTCACCCGCGGTCCAGCGTTCGGCCGTCGCCAGCGCCGCGAGCAGCCCGACGACCTGGAGGACCACGTGCCACCAGGACCGGGCGGTCACCAGCAGCAGGAACACGCCCACGAGCGCCAGCGGCGGGACGGTCGTGATCAGGTTCAGCCGGCGCAGGCGTTCCTGGACCCTCCCGCCGGTCCAGGACGTCCTGCGTGCGATCGTCGGCACCTCCACCAGCCGAGCGTATCCGGCTGAGCGGGCACCACCAGTGACACCACGTCATGTCTCCGGGTGACGCCACCGCACTGCCGGGCGGCACCGATCCACGCTGGACTTCGGGGCATGTCCACGACACCGGTCATCGACGTCGATCGCCTCACCCTCACCTACGGCGGCTTCCCCGCCGTGAAAGACCTTTCGTTCCAAGTGGAGCGCGGGGAGCTGTACGCCCTGCTCGGCACGAACGGCGCCGGCAAGACCTCGACCCTGGAGACAGTCGAGGGGCACCGCGCGCCCAGCTCGGGCGCCGTGCGGGTGTTCGGAAAGGACCCCCGCGACCGCGCCGCCGTCCGCCCGCGGCTGGGAATCATGCTGCAGGAAAGCGGGTTTTCCGCCGACCTGACCGTGCGCGAGACCGTCGGGCTGGTCGGGCGGCTCACCGGACGGCACGACGACGTCGGGCGCCTGCTCGGCGTGGCCGGCCTCACCCGCAAGGCAGGCACCAAGGTCGGGCAGCTCTCGGGCGGGGAAAAGCGGCGGCTCGACTTCGCCACCGCCGTCTACGGCACGCCCGAGCTGGTCTTCCTCGACGAGCCCACCACCGGCCTCGACATCCAGTCGCGGGACGCGCTCTGGGACGCGGTCGACCGGTTGCGCGAGGACGGCTCGACCGTCGTGCTCACCACGCACTACCTCGAAGAAGCCCAACAGCGCGCCGACCGCGTCGGGCTCATGCACCAGGGCACCCTCCACCGCGAGGGCACCGTCGCCGAGCTGACCAGAACGCTTCCCTCGACCATCCACTTCGGACTCCCGGCCGACGCGCCGTCGCCGCCGCTCCTCGCCACGCGGGGCGTGGACGGCAAGTTCCTCGTCGAGACCTTCGGCCTGCAGAAGGACCTGCACACGCTGCTCGCCTGGGCGCAGGACCAGGCCGTGGAGCTGCTCGACCTGGAGGCCGGGCCGACCCGGCTCGACGACGTCTTCCGAGCCGTCGAAAACTCCTGAGAGGAGCAACCATGTTGACGATCGCTCGCGGCGAGCTGATCCAGCTGTTCCGGAACCGCCTCGTGCTGGTCACCGCCCTGGTGCTGCCGGCAGCGCTCAGCGCGTTCTTCATCGCCCGGCACGACGTCTTCACCGAGGTGGGGAGCCTCGGCTACATCGCGACGCTGACGTTGTTCTTCGTGCTGGGCATCGGCCTCTACACCACGACGGTGACGACGCTGGCCGCCCGGAGGCAGAACCTGTTCCTCAAGCGGCTGCGCTCGACCGCGGCCGGGGACGCCGCGATCCTCGGCGGACTGCTGCTGCCGGTCACCGCGATCGCGGTGGTCCAGATCGCCGTGCTGCTCGCGGTGCTGGCCGTGGTCACCGGGAAGCCGGCGAACGCGCCGCTGCTGGCCGCCGCCGTCGTGGCCACCGTGGTGATGATGCTCGCGCTGGGTCTGGCCACGGCCGGGCTGACGAACTCGCCGGAACACGCGCAGGTGACCACGCTGCCGATCAGCGTCGGCGTGATCGCGGTGGCCGGCTGGGTCGGCCTCACCGGCACCGGCGAGCTGACGCTGCTCAAGCGGCTGCTGCCCGGTGGTTCGGCGGCCGAGCTGGTGCTCGACGCGTGGAACGGCGGGAAACCGGCCGCCGACTCCCTGCTCCTCTTCGCCCCGACCCTGGCCTGGGTCTTCGTCGCGGTCGTGCTGGCGACGCGGCTCTTCCGCTGGGAACCGCGCCGCTGAGCGCGGTGCGAACGAAAGGAATTCCGATGCGCAAAGCCTTGCTGGTGGCCGCGATCGCCGTGCTCGGCGCGACGACCGCCGTGCCCGCGGCCTCCGCCGCACCGAACACAGTGGACTGGGAACCGTGCCCGGCGGGGGCGTTCCCGACGCCGGACCTGCAGTGCACGACCCTGAAAGTCCCGCTGGACTACCGGGAGCCGGGCGGGCGGACGATCGACATCGCCGTGTCGCGCCTGCCGAGCAAGAACCCGGAGAAGCGGCGGGGTGTGCTGTTGACCAATCCGGGCGGCCCCGGCGGCGGTGGTCTGGACTACCCGCAGCTGCTGAAGCTCGTGAAGCTGCCGCAGGACGTGCTCGACTCCTACGACATCATCGGGTTCGACCCGCGCGGGGTCGCGCACAGCACCCCGGTGACGTGCGACCTGACGCCGGAGCAGATCGCGGTCAGCAACCTGCCGTACGCGAACGGCCCGGCCGACGTCGTGAAGCAGGCCGCGCTGGCGAAGCGGGAAGCCGAGCAGTGCGCCGGGTCGAAGACCGGATCGATGCTGCCGTACATCACCACGGCGAACACCGCGCGGGACATGGACCGCATCCGGACAGTGCTGGGCGAGCCGAAGGTGTCGTTCCTGGGCGCGTCCTACGGGACCTACCTGGGCGCGGTCTACACCACGCTGTTCCCCGAGCGCAGCGACCGGATCGTGCTGGACAGCAACCTCGGACCGGGCGGCTACGACATCAACGCGATGCGCGGCTTCGGGCGGGGCATGGAGGACCGGTTCCCCGACTTCGCGGCCTTCGTGGCGAAGCACCCGGAGTACGGGCTCGGTACGACGCCCGCGCAGGTGACGGCCAAGTTCCACGAGCTGGCGGCGCGGCTGGACCGCACCCCGGTCGGGGAGATCACGGGCTCGATCTTCCGCGGCTTGACGTTCGGGGGCCTGTACTCGACGGACCTCACGAAGCTGGCCCAGGACTGGCAAGGGCTCGACGAGGGCCGGGCCCCGGAGCCGCCGGCGGAACCGGTGACGGGGGTGGAGAACCTGCTGGCGTCCCGCTTCGCGGTGATCTGCGGCGACTCGGCGTGGCCGCGCTCGATCGCGAGCTACCAGCTGGACGTCGCGGTCGACCGGATCCGCTACCCGCTGCTGGGCGCGGCGACCGCGAACATCTCGGCGTGCGCGTACTGGGCGCCGCCGGCCGAGCCGCGGGTGCGGATCACCGGCCACGGCCCGGCGAACGTGCTGATGGTGCAGAACCAGCGTGACCCGGGCACGCCGTGGTCCGGAGCCCGCAAGCTGCGCACGGCGTTCGGCGAGCGCGCCCGGATGATCACGATCGACCAGGGCGGGCACGGGGCCTACCTGTTCGGGCCCAACGAGTGCGGGAACTCGCTCGTCACCGAGTACCTGGTGACCGGGAAACGACCGGACGACACCTTCTGCGCCGCGGGAAGCTGACCGTGGGCGGCGGTGCCACTCCGTCCTTGGGGTGGCACCGCGTCTTCGGGTCAGCCGGAGGCGAACCAGGCGAACACTGCGGTGGCCTCCTTCCCGGTCAGCGGTGTTTCCGCAGGCCCGGGAGGACCGCGGTCCTGACGCCGTGGCCGAGATCGCCCGGGTCAGGGTGCCGGTACGGCTCGCCGCGCCGTGATGAATCTATCTCTTGCGAAATAGTCGGTCGACCTACTATTGGTCCCCACCCCCTGACAGCCCGCCACCGGAACGCCCACCAGCGCAGCCTCCTCCGGCAGCAAGGGCAACGGCTTCGCCTTCAGCCGAGGGGCTTGTCGGCGAACGAGACCGCCGAGGCGCACAGGCCCAACGGGACAGTGGGCCGCGCCGCCACCACACCGTCCTCGCGAGGCCAGTGCGCGATCGAGCGAGTCGATCCCGTCCTTTGTGGACTGGTGTTTCCGGCCGCCGCGGCCGAGCGGTTCGTTGAGGTGGGTGTCGGGCCGGTCGAGCATGCGGACGCCGATGGCGGGGATCAACCGCCCGCTTGGACACGAGAATGCAGCGCGGTGACCACTTTCCGCGCCGAGTCGAAGGCGCCGTTCTGCCAGGCGATCCAGTAGGTGAGCCAGTCGCCCGCGAAGTAGACCCGGCCCTGTGGCTGGTTCAACAGCTCGTATTCACCGGTCGTGCGCGACGGCCAGCCGACCCAGCCCGCCTCGAGGTACGGCGTGCGGTGCCAGGCGACCGAGAACGCGTTCGCCAGCCCGGTCCGGTACCTGTCGCCGTGGATCTTCGCCCCCTGCGCGAGCGCACGCTCGACCCGTTGCCCCGGCGTCAGTGATCCATAGGTCCGCGCGTTGCCACCGGTGTTGTAGTAGCCGACGATCGTGCCGCGCTTGCCGTGGAAGCCGTACGAGGGGTACCAGACGTGCGTGAGATCGAGGTCGGTCTCGGTGATCCCGCCGTAGATCCGGTCCTCCTCCTCCCACCAGCGGCTCCGGTACTCGAGACCGATCTTGCCGACAGGTGTCAGCGTCGGTGTCTTGAGCGCGGCGGTCACGGCGTCGCCGAGGTTCGTCGGCACGCGCGCCATGATGTGCGGCGGCAGCGCCGCGACGCAGTAGTCCGCACTGATCGTGCGCTCGCCGGTGGCGTCGCGATAGGCGACCTCGACGCCGTTCGCTCGGTTCGTCACGCGGGTGACCTCCGCGCCGAGGCGGACCTTGTGCGTGCCGATCGCGCG
>NZ_BAABIB010000010.1:0-49702 GCF_039542405.1 Amycolatopsis dongchuanensis | reverse complement strand
CACGGGCGAACACGGTGACCATCACCATCTCCGTCGGCGACGACCTCGTCATCGACGTAACCGACGACGGCAAGGGCATGCCCCTGACGGTCTCCCGCAGCGGGCTGCACAACCTCGCGACCCGGGCAGAGGAAGCGAGCGGTGCCTTCCGCGTCCAGACAGCCGAGGCCGGCGGCACCAAACTGGTCTGGAGCGCGCCCGTCTCGTGAAGCGTCAGCCGGCGGTGACAAGACCGAGGTCGCCGTCGTGCCGCCGGTGCAGCAGGGCGCCACGGCCCGTGCCGGCCTCGGCGAAGAACAGGAACGGGCGGTCGTCGAGCTCGAAGCGCTCGCGGGCCTCGTCGAGGGTCAGGCGCGGGGCGGGATGGGGGCTTACCGTGGCCGGGCCGCCCTGCACGGCCGGATCGAGCCCTGCGAGCCGAAGGCCGCCGGGAACCCGGTAGAGCACGCAGTCCTGCCCGGTGCCCGCGTCGGTGAACAGGTGGAACTCGTAGCCCAGCGCCTGCAGTTCCTCCGCGGCGACGGCCACGGCGACCGGGGCCAGGCTGAACGTGCGGTGCCGCACGATCTCCCGGTCCCGGACCGCGACCGGCCGGGCCGGGCGGTGGCGGTCCGCCGCCGCGCGGTGCCGCCCCGCCCGGTCCAGCGCCCGCCGCACGCAGTCCTGCAGGTGATCCACGGCCGTGGCGACGGTCTCGCCGTCCACGTCAACGTGCAGGATCCGCCCGTTGAGATCGATGGTGGCGGAGATCCGGACGGCCGCGGCCGGGTCGTTGTGCCGGGTGATCGTCGCCCGGGCCGCCAGTACCGGCCGGGGTGCTCGCGCCAGGGCGTCGTGCAGGCGGCGGCGCAGGTGCTCGCCCGCGCCGGGCAACTGCCCTCGCACACTGATTTCGATGCTGCCGAGGGGAATTCCGTTGTCGTTCACGCCACCGACCCTGCTCCGCGTGGTCGTGAGCGCGGAGGGCACAAAGACCTCGGGGACCGGACGTCGGTCACAACGTGGCGGCGTGGTCGGGCACGTAGTTGCCCGGGTTCTTCTCCGGGCGCCGGTAGCCCGTGGCCGGCGGACGTTGCGGCAGCCGGATCGCCGGCGGGGGCACCTCGTGGTACGGCACGCTGCCCAGCAGGTGCGCGATCATGTTGACCCGCGCGCGGCGCTTGTCGTCACTGTCCACGATGGACCAAGGCGCCTCGGGTATGTCGGTGTAGAGGATCATCTCGTCCTTGGCGCGGGAGTAGTCGTCCCAGTGCTCGATGGACTCCAGGTCCACCGCGGACAGCTTCCAGCGGCGGACCGGGTCGCTCAGGCGGGCGCGGATCCGGTGCTCCTGCTCGGTTTCGCTGACCGAGAACCAGTACTTGCGCAGCAGGATGCCGTCCTCCACCAGCAGCCGCTCGAAGATGGGGCACTGGTGCAGGAACCGTCTGTGCTCCTCGTTCGAGCAGAAGCCCATCACCCACTCGACCCCAGCGCGGTTGTACCAGCTGCGGTCCATCAACACGATCTCCCCCGCCGCGGGCAGCTGTTCGACGTAGCGCTGGAAGTACCACTGCCCGCGCTCCCGGTCGTCGGGGCGTGGCAGTGCGACGATCCGCGCGACACGCGGGTTCAGGTACTCGGTGATGCGCTTGATCGTGCTGCCCTTGCCCGCCGCGTCGCGCCCTTCGAAGATCACCACGAGCCGCCGCCGCTCGGCGCGCACCCACTCCTGCAGCTTGACCAGCTCGGCCTGCAGCCGCGCCAGCTCGCGCTCGTAGACCTTGCGCGGCAGCCTGTCCCCCATCACACGCCGCCCGGGGACAGCACGCCGGCGACGGTTTCATGCCCGGCTTCGACGGGCCGTCCGTCCCCCCGCTCCGGCACCGTGTGCCGGTAGGTCTGCTCTGTCACACCCCCAGGCTCCGCCCGGGCCGGAACCGGGGCTAGGGACTGCCGACCCCGGCGACCATGACGTAGTGCCCTTCCCCGGTCGCCGAGTCCGGCGGAACGCTCGGGCCATGACCGCCAGTGCCCTGACCTCCCGGCCCGCCCGCACCACCGGCGACTGGGCCGCGGTGCGCGAGACGCACATCGGCTCGGTGTTCCTCGTCGGCGACCGCGCCTACAAGCTCAAGAAGCCCGTGGACCTCGTTCCTCGACTTCACCCGCCGCGAGACCCGGGAACGGGTGTGCCACAAGGAGGTCGCCCTCAACCGCCGGCTCGCCCCGGACGCCTACCTCGGCGTCGCGGACGTCACCGGGCCGGACGGTCAGGTGTGCGACCACCTCGTCGTGATGCGGCGGATGCCCGACGACCGCAGGCTGGCCACGCTGGTGCGCGAAGGCGCACCCCTGGCGGGCACGGTCCGCGACCTCGCCCGCGTTCTGGCACGGTTCCACGACCGGGCGCAGCGTGGTCCGGAGGTCTCCGCGCAGGGCACCCGGGACGCCATCCGCGCCCGGTGGCGCGCCAGTTTCGCCCAGGTCCGGCCTTTCCACGGACCGGTGCTGGATGCGGACATCGCGGCCGAAATCGAGCAGCGGACCGAGGAGTTCCTCGCGGGGCGAGAGGCGTTGTTCGAGCACCGGGTGAACACCGGACGTGTCGTCGACGGGCACGGGGACCTGCTCGCGGACGACATCTTCTGCCTGGACGAAGGCCCCCAGATCCTCGACTGCCTGGAGTTCGACGACCACCTGCGCTGGGTGGACGCGCTCGACGACGTCGCGTTCCTCGCCATGGACCTCGAGCGGCTGGGCGCACGCGAGCTCGGGCGGTCGCTGCTGGACCACTACGCCGAGTTCTCCGGCGACCCGGCACCATCCGCGTTGCGCCACCACTTCCTGGCCTACCGGGCGTTCGTCCGGGTGAAGGTCGCGTGCCTGCGCCACCAGCAGGGCGACGACGCGTCGGCACAGCTGGCGCGCGACTACGCGGACATCGCGCTGCGGCACCTGCGCCAGGGCGTGGTGCGGCTGATCCTCGTCGGCGGGCTCCCGGCGTCCGGGAAGTCCACCCTGGCCGGTGCGCTCGCCGACCACCTCGGCGCGACGGTGCTGCGCAGCGACCGTGTGCGCAAGGAGCTGGCCGGCCTGCCCGCCGAGCAGAGCGCCGCCGCCGAGTACGAGCGGGGCATCTACTCGCCGGAGCACACGAAACGGACCTACGACGAACTCGTCCGGCGCGCCGAACGCCTGCTGGCGATGGGTGAGACGGTCGTCCTGGACGCGTCGTGGAACTCCGCCGAGCGCCGTGCCGAAGCCGCGGCACTGGGCACCCGGACCCACAGCCGCCTGACGCCGTTGCGCTGCTGGGCGCCGGAGGCGACGACGTCCACGCGGCTCGCCTCACGGAAGGGCGGGATCTCCGACGCCACGCCCCGGATCGCGCGGCACATGGCGACCCACGTGCACCCGTGGCCCGACGCGCACGTCGTCTTCACCGCCGGCACGGAACGGGATTCCCTCACCCAGGCGCTGGCCTACCTGGACTGACCGCGGAAGGTGCCGCCGGGGCTTCCCGGCGGCACCTTCCGCGGTTTCAGCGCCCGTCGTCCCACACGTACCCGAGCCGGTTGCACACCTCGACCACCCCGGGCACCGACGCGGTCAGCGACCCGGCTGCCGCGGCCGAACTGCGGTATTCCAGCCGGCCCAGCAACATGACCTCGCCGTGGTGCACCGTCACGCTGTAACAGCCCGGCGCGGCCACCAGTGCCTTGCCGAACACCTCGGTCTCGACGTCGGCCTTGATCTGCTCGTCCGGGCGGAGGAAGACCCCGAGCAGGTCGCGCCGGGCCACCACGCCGACGAGCTTTCCGTTCTCCAGCACGAACAACCGCCGCAACCCACCGCCGCCCAGCCTGCGGGCGACCGCGGGCAGGGGTTCGCCGACGTCCACCGTCTGCGCCGGTGCGGTCATCAGCTCACGCGCCCGCACAGCACCGGCCTTGTGCCACGCTGCCTTGGTGCGGGACCGGGCGAAGCGGGACGGCGGCTCCTGGTCCCCGGCGTACTCCTCCTTGGGCAGCAGGTCGGCCTCGGACACCACGCCCAGCAGGGTGCCGTCGTCGCCCACGACGGGGACGGCACTGATCTCGCGTTGCGCCAGCAACACCGCGACATCCTTGAATTCGGCCTCGGGTGAGACCACGTACGGGTCCCTCGTCATCACCGCTTCGACGGTCAACGTTCGCATGGGCTCCTCCTCGTTCCTCGGTCACCGAAGCTAGGCGCGGCGCCACAAGCGGAAGGAGAGACTTCAGGCATCGCGGTGGAGGACTTTCGCCGCTCCTGCCGCCGTGCCGG
Organism: Amycolatopsis dongchuanensis; assembly: GCF_039542405.1. Lineage (NCBI taxonomy): Bacteria > Bacillati > Actinomycetota > Actinomycetes > Pseudonocardiales > Pseudonocardiaceae > Amycolatopsis > Amycolatopsis dongchuanensis. The sequence goes on along the minus strand of NZ_BAABIB010000010.1, from coordinate 45,412 downwards.
CGTGCGGTCTCCTGGAAGCCGACGAAAGGAAGGCCCATGTCGCGAACCGCCCAGTCCGGGCCGCCGCCGGATCCCGTGCCGAAACCGGAGCCGCCCAAGCCCCCGGTGTGGCGGACGTGGCTGGTCTCGCTCGGTCTGCTGGCCGTGATGTTCCTGCTGTTCCTGCCCAGCATCCTGACCAGTTCGGCGGGTACCACGCCCTCGCTGTCCTACACCGAGCTGGTGACCAAAGTGGACTCCGGGCAGGTCAAGGCGGTCGAGATCGACGATCACGGTTCGGTCGGCGGCACCTACTCCGACGACTCGAAGTTCACCAGTCAGCTCCCCACCGCGCTCGGCGACACGCAGCTGGAGCAGAAGCTGCAGGCGCACGGAGTCCAGGTCACGGGCAAGGTCTCCTCGTCGGGCTCCGCCTGGCTGGCCGTCCTCATCGGACTCGTACCGGTGGTGCTGCTCATCGCGTTCATCGCCTGGGCCGGGCGCAACGCGCAACGCTCACTGGCCGGGGGCCTTGGCGGGTTCGGCCGGTCCAAGGCGAAGATCATCGAAGCGGAGCGGCCCACGACCCGGTTCGCCGACGTCGCCGGATACGAAGGTGTGAAGCAGGAAGTCAGCGAGGTCGTCGACTTCCTGCGCAACCCCGAGCGCTACGCCGCCGCCGGCGCGAAGGGCCCCCGCGGGGTGATCATGGTCGGGCCGCCGGGCACCGGCAAGACACTGCTCGCCCGCGCGGTGGCGGGCGAGGCCAGCGTGCCGTTCCTGTCGGTCACCGGCTCGGCCTTCGTGGAGATGTTCGTCGGCGTCGGCGCGTCCCGCGTGCGGGACCTGTTCACCGAGGCCCGCGACCGCGCGCCGTCGATCATCTTCATCGACGAGATCGACGCGGTCGGCAGCCGCCGCGGGATCGGCGGTGTGGGCGGGCACGACGAACGCGAACAGACCCTCAACCAGCTGCTGGCCGAGATGGACGGTTTCGACCAGAGCAGCGGCATCGTGGTACTGGCGGCCACGAACCGTCCCGAGACACTGGACGCGGCGCTGCTGCGGCCGGGGCGGTTCGACCGGCAGGTCACCGTGCCCCTGCCGAACCAGGCCGAGCGCGCCGCGATCCTCGCGGTGCACGTGGCGGACAAGCACCTCGCCCCCGACGTGGACCTGCAGCTGATCGCCCGTGGCACACCCGGTTTCTCCGGGGCGGACCTGGCGAACCTCGTCAACGAGGGCGCGATCAACGCCGTCCGGGACAACCGCACCCTCATCACCCGCGACGACCTCGGCGCCGCCCGCGACCGGGTCCTGCTCGGGCGCCGCGAGACCTCCAACGCCCTGCTGCCCGAGGAACGCCACTCCGTCGCCGTGCACGAATCGGGGCACGCGCTCGTCGCGGCGTTGTGCGAGCACGCCGATCCGGTCGAGAAGGTGACGATCCTGCCCGCCGGCATGGCGCTCGGCGCGACCGAGCAGCTGCCCGAAGCCGAACGGCACCTCTACAACGAGGCCTACCTGAAGGACCTGCTCGCGGTGCGGCTCGGTGGCCGCGCGGCCGAGCTGGTCGCGTTCGGCCAGGGCTCCACCGGTGCCGCGAACGACCTGTCGGGCGCGACCGACCTCGCCACGAAGATGGTGACCGAGTTCGGCCTGTCCCCCGCGCTGGGGCCGATCGGCTACCCGGCGACCGAGGCGGCCTACCTGCCCGGTGCGCCGGGAGCGGCAGGGCACCGGTACTCGGAGGAAACACAGCGCATCATCGACGAGGAGGTCGCGCGCCTGCTGCGGGAGGCGGAGAAGCGAGCGGTCGCGCTGCTCACCGCGCACCGCCCGGCGCTCGACAACCTCGCCGCCGAGCTGATGACCCACGAAACCGTGGACGGCGGGGCGGTCCTCGAGGCCTTGGCGCGGGAAGGCGCACTGGCACCGACGAGGTGAAGCCGGACACGTGGTCCTTTCTGTCGGTGGGTGGGGCTAGCGTCGGGCTGTCACTGCCGATCAACCTGGAGCAGACATGTTCGAACGCGACGCGGACTACCCGAAGGCTGTCGCCAGCTACGACGACGAAGGGGTGGACGCCGCGATCGACTGGTGCTGCGAGCACCTGCGGGACGGCGACGCGCTCACCGTGTGGACCTACCTCAAGTCCAACCTGCGGAACTGCACGCCGCTGCAGCAGTTCGTCGCCCGGTACTCCGACGTCGTGCACGTGACCGGCAGGGGCGGCGGGTCCGTCCGGGGCACTGGTCCGGTGCTGATGGCGTGGCCGGACATGGACGACATCGGGCAGCTGACGCAGCACAGCGGCCATCGCATCCGCGCGCTCTGCGTCCTGGCTCAGGATCACGAAGCGATCAGAGATGAAGAGCCTCACCAAGACGATCAACCACAGCAACACCATTTCCGCGGGTTTCGAGAAGGACATGGTCGTCGGCACCCTGCTCGCACTGCACGACGCCGGCGTTCCGATGGACGGCGAGGCGATGCAGGGCCGGGCGCTCGCCAACGGCTGGTCGGGCAAGAACCCGCAACGGCTCGCGCAGTACGTGCGCGACATCAACGCCGGGAAGCGCCCACGTTCTCGCCGCGTGTTGCGTACGGACTACGTCGAGTCGCTCCGGGAACGTGCCGGGAAGCGGTGACCCCTCACTCCCGCGCGAGCGTGAAGTACGCCTCTTCCTCCTGGGCGAAGTGCAGGGTCAGCACGGCATCCAGGCCGTACAGGGTGGCCCGCAGATCGTCGACCTGATCCGGCTGGATCGGCCCCGCCGCCAGGTGCCTGCCGAGCCTGCGCACCAGCCGCTCGATTTCGGCGTGGGAGCGGCTCATCGTGACGGTGCCCTCCGGGCCGCCGAGTACCGGGGTCAGTGCCGGGTACAGCTCCGACTCCTCCGCGCGCTCGTGCGGCAGCAGCTCCGCCACCAGCATCCGGTGCGCCTCCCGCACCGCCGCGTCCGCCGCCGGGCCCGCGCCTTCGGCCAGCGCGTCGGCGGCCTGGCGGACCGCGGCGCGGACCGGCACAAGTCCTGCGTGCTCACCGGAGAACCGGTGCAGCAGCTCGTCCGGGCCGGTGCGCGGACGGCGGCGGTGCAGGGCCCGCAGTGCGTTGAGGATGACCGCCACGTCGATGGCCTCCTGCACGACCGCGCCGGCGACCGGCACGAGCCAGCCGAAGGCCGCGGCCGCCATGGCCAGCAGCGACAGCACGGTGCCGGCTCCCGCGCTCTGCACGGCCAGCCGTCGCGTGCGGCGGGCGATCTCGATGACGTCCGCGAGCCGGTCGATGCGGTCGTCGAGGATCACCGCGTCGGCGGCCTGCGCGGCCGCGGTCGATCCTCGCGACCCCAGTGCGATGCCGACGTCCGCTGCCGCGAGCGCGGGTGCGTCGTTGACACCGTCGCCCACCATGACCGTGACGTCGCGCTCGTGTTCGGCCCGGACCCGTTCGATCTTCTGCGCGGGCGTGGCGTCGGCCTGGACCTCGTCGACCCCGATGAGCCCGGCCACCTCCCCCGCGTTGTCCACCCGGTCGCCGGTCAGCAGCACGACGTGCGCGAGCCCGGCCGCGCGCAGCCGCCGCAGCGTCCGGGCGGCGTCGCGGCGAACCTGGTCCCGCACCAGCAACGCCGCCGCTGGCACCCCGTCTCGTGTGACCCACACCAGCGACGCCAGATCGAGACTTCCCCGCCGCATCGCGTTGCGCGCCCACGGCGGCAGGTCGGCGGCGGAACCCAGCTTTCCCACGTGGACGAGGTGCCCGCCGACCGTCCCGTGCGCGCCGCGCCCGGGTTCCTCGGTCACCGATTCCGCTTGCGCCGCGACGACGTTGGCCCGCCGGGCCGCCCGTGTGACCGCAGTGGCCAGTACGTGCGGGGAGTACCGCTCGACCCCGGCGGCTTCGGCCAGCACCTGTCCCGCGGTGACCCCCGGCGCGCACACGACCGCGACGACCTCCGGCCGTCCCTCGGTGACCGTGCCGGTCTTGTCCATCGCCAACCGCCGCGCCTGCCCCAGCAGCTCCAGCGCCGCGCCGTCCTTGAGCACCACACCGGCCCGCGAGGCCAGCGACATCCCGCTGGTGACCGCAACCGGCACGGCCAGCAGCAGCGGGCACGGCGTGGCCGTCACGAGGACGGCCACGGCACGCCCGGGGTCCCCGGTGAGGGCCCACGCGGCCGCGGCGATCAGCACCGACAGCGGCAGGAACCACATCGCGATCCGGTCGGCCAGGCGCGCGACCGGTGCCGTTCCGGCGGCGGCCTGCTCGGCGAGCCGGACCACGCCCGCGTAGGTACTGGCCTCCGCCGTGGCGGTGACGCGCAGGTCCACGGCCGCTCCGGCGTTCACCACGCCGCTGCGCACCGGGTCCCCGCTGCGCCGCGCGACGGCGGCCGCCTCCCCGGTGAGCGCCGACTCGTCGAAGGCGCTGTCACCGAGCAGCGTCGCGTCGACCGGCACGACCTCGCCGGGCAGCACCACCACGCGGTCGCCGACGGCTATCCGCCCCACCGGCACGGTTTCCAGCTCATGGCCGCGACGGCGGTGCGCCTGGCTCGGCGCCCGCTCCAGCAGCGCCGACAGGTCACGCCCCGCCCGCCGCTGCGCTGCGGACTCCAGCAGGCGGCCGGTGGCCACCATGGCCGCGATGATCGCGCCCGCCAGGAACTCGCCGACCGCGAGCGTGCCCGCCAGCGCCAGCACCGCCAGCAGGTCGGCGCCCCACCGGTGCGCCCGCAGATCGGCGGCCACCCACCACACAGCCGGAACGAGGGCGAGCGCGTCAGCCACCGCCCACAGCACGTCCGCGGGCACCGGGCCGGCCAGGCGCGCGAAGCCGCCCGCCGCCAGCAACGAGGCCACCGCGATGAGCAGCCGGGCTTCCCACGAGAGTTTCACCTGCGGACTCCCCGGAGTCCCTGCAGCCCGGTGTGCAGGACCGCGACCCCGGCGAACGCGAACACCGGCTGCAGCCAGCTGTAGGTACGCACGAACCCCACCTCGACGGCGATCCACGCGATCAACAGTGCGCCCGCGACCACCGCCGCGGCACTGGTCCGGGCGTCACCGCGGAGACCGAGGGTGGTGACGACGGTCATCGGCACGCCGACGACCACCGCCAGCGCCACCCCGGCGAAGACCGGGCTCTCGAAGGGCAACCGCGCCTCGACCCCGGGCCCGAGCACTCCGGTCGCCACCGCGACCGCGCCGGCGTAGGCGAGGATCGCGATCAGGCCGGTGAACGAGGCGAGCCAGGCGTGCCGCCGGGTGTCGCTGTGCCAGTCGAGTCTGCTCATGCCCCCACTGTCGAAGCGCCCGCGAGCCCGGCACAGGGGAGCACGTCCCCGCGTGGAGCGACCTTGTGCCCTTCGCCGGCGCAACCGCGGGTGGCAGTCTCGCCGCATGACTCACCGCAAGCTCAGCGCCCCGCAGGTCTCCGCGCTGACCGGGGCCGCGCTCGTGCAGTTCGGACTCGCCGGGTTCGCCTGGTGGGACCTGTCCCGGCGGCCCGCGGCCGCGGTGCGCGGCTCGAAGACGGTGTGGGCGTTCGCGATCGCCGTGAACTTCGCGGGACCGCTGGCCTACCTGCGGTTCGGCCGCCGCCGCGTCCCCGGCGTTCCGGCGGTGTAGCGCCTCAGCCGGATCCACAACAGCTTGTCCGCCTCGACAACCGCGAACGCGAGCACGGCGGCCGCGAGGATCCGCAGCCATGCGCCGGCCCCGATCGGCGCCGTGTGGAAGATCGTGTTCATGGCGGGCAGGTAGGTGAACAGCACCTGCAGCCCCACGGTGATGCCGATGCCCACGGCGAGCATCCGGTTCCCGCGCGGCCAGGCCCGCACCACCGGGTGCTCCAGCGACCGGCAGCTGAACAGGTAGCCGATCTGCACGGCCACGAACAGGTTGATCGCCACCGTGCGCGCCTGCGCCACGGACGCGCCGCCGCCGAGCTCCCACCGGTACGCGGCGAAGGCGGCCACCACCAGCAGGAGCGAGATCAGGCCCACGCGGCGGAACAGGGCCGGCGTGAACAGCGGCCGGTCCGGCGGGCGGGGCGGGCGCGTCATGAGGCCCGGTTCCTTCGGCTCGAAGGCGAGCGTCAGCCCGAGGAACACCGCGGTGGTCATGTTGATCCACAGGATCTGCACCGGCACGATCGGCAGCGTCGCGCCCAGCAGGACCGCCGCCAGGATCACCATGCCCTCGCCGATGTTGGTGGGCAGCGTCCACGCCAGGAACTTGCGCAGGTTGTCGAACACCCCGCGCCCCTCCTCGACCGCGGACTCGATGGCGGCGAAGTCGTCGTCGGTCAGCACCATGTCCGCGGCGTCGCGGGCCGCGTCCGTGCCGCCGCGGCCCATCGCGACCCCGATGTCCGCCCGGCGCAACGCGGGCGCGTCGTTGACCCCGTCGCCGGTGATCGCGACGATGTGACCCGCGCCCTGGAAAGCCTTGACCAGCCGGAGTTTCTGGCCCGGCGACACGCGTGCGAACACGGTCGTGCGCGCTGCCGCGGCGGGTAGTTCCCCGTCGGTCAGCTCGTCGAGCCCCGCACCGGTGAGCACCACCGGCTCGTCCGCCAGGCCCACCGCCCTGCCGATCGCGCGGGCGGTGCCCGCGTGGTCCCCGGTGATCATCTTGACCGCGATGCCCGCGCTGTGACAGGCGGCGATCGCGCCGGCCACCTCGGGCCGGGGCGGGTCCTGCATCGCCTGCAGGCCCAGGAAGGTCCAGCCGCCGCGGTCGACGAGCACGGCGAGCGGCTCCTCACCGGACCGGAACCGGGCGAACGCCAGCACCCGCAGGCCCCGCTCGGCGAACTCCCGCTGGAGCCGGTGGGCCGCTGCCGCGTCCAGCGGCCCGGTGGAGCCATCGGCGCGCAGCTCCCGGTCGCACCGGGCGAGGATCTCTTCCACCGCGCCCTTCGCGTAGCCGACTCCGCCCGCGTGCGCTGTGGCCATCAGCCGCCGCTCCGGTTCGAACGGCACGAGGTCCACCCGCGGGTGCCGGGCCCTCAGCTCCGCCGGGTCCAGTCCGGCGCGCTCGGCGGCCGGCACGAGGGCCGTCTCGGTCGGATCGCCCTGGGCGCTCCAGAGACCGTCCACGCGGGACAGTGCCGCCTCGTTGCACACGACCCCGGCCGTCAGGCACTCCCGGACCGCCGGGTCGTCCGGCAGGTTCCCCGCGTCCACGGTGCGGCCTCCAGCGGCCACCGCGGTCACCGTCATGCGGTTCAGCGTGAGAGTGCCGGTCTTGTCGGTGCAGATCACCGTGGTACCGCCCAGGGTCTCCACCGCGGGCAGGTTGCGCACCACCGAGCGGCGCCTCGACATCCGCACCACGCCGATCGCGAGCACGATCGACACCGCCGCCGGCAGCCCCTCGGGAATCGCCCCGACCGCGAGCGCGACCGCGGCGGTGAACATCTCCGCGACGCCCGTGCCGCGCACGAGCCCCACGGCGAACGTGAGCACCGCGATCACCACAATGCCGACACTCAGCTGTTTCGAGAAGCCCGCGAGCTTGCGCGTCAACGGCGTGGCCACCGGGCCGGCGGTGGCCACCATCCGCTGGACGGCCCCGAGCTGGGTGGCCGCGCCGGTGGCGGTGACCAGCGCACGCGCGGATCCCCGCGTCACCATGGTCCCCGAGTGGGCCGTGTTCACCCGGTCCGCGAGCGCGGTGGCCGGCGGCAGTTCCCCCGTCGTCTTCGCGACCGGCAGCGACTCGCCGGTCAGCGCCGACTCGTCCACCTCGAACAGATGCGCCTCGACGATCCGCACGTCCGCGGGAACCTGGTCCCCCGCAGCGAGTTCCAGCACGTCGCCGGGCACCAGGTCCTCGGCGGGCACCCGCGCGGCCAGCCCGTCGCGGACGACCGTGGCGTGGGTGCGCACCATCCGGGCGAGCGCGTCGAGCGCCCGCCGAGCGCGGGACTCCTGGACGTAGCCGATCACCGCGTTGAGCACGACCACCCCGGCGATCACCGCCGCGTCCGGGTAGCCGCCGAAGACCGCCGTGACCACTCCCGCGACCAGCAGCACGTACACGAGCGGATCGCGGACCTGCGACACCAGCCGCCACAGCACCCCGTGGCCGGGCGGGGGCTCCAGTGCGTTCGGGCCGTACCGGCCCGCACGATCCCGCACCTGGCTCGCGGTCAAGCCCCCGCTGGGGTCGGTGCCGAGGTGCTCGGCGCTCTCGCGGACGGTCAGCGCGTGGAAGCCCGCCGTGGCGTCGACTGTCTGCATGCGGCAACGGTCCCGCGTCCCCGGCGATCACCACTGTGGCCGTTCTGCCCGGATCCCGGGGACCAACGACCTTTCCCGCCACCGTCCGCGCACGCCACACTCGGGCGGTGCACGGAAATGAGCCTGAGCCGCCGACCGGGTTCCGGCGGTCGCTGCGCCTGCGCGACGGGCGCGAAGTCGTGATCGCGCCGTTGACGGCCGGCGACGCCGAGGAGCTCGGCGACGCGCTGCGGCACGCCGACTCCGAGACGCTGTACCGGCGCTTCTGCGGCACGCCGCCGAAGGTCACCCCCGAGCTGCTGCGGTACCTGACCGAGCTCGACTACGTCCGCCGCTTCGCGCTCGTCGCCCGCGACCCCGCCGGAAAGGGTGTGGCGGTCGCGCGTTACGAAGCCACCGGTGCGCCTGGTGTCGCCGAGGTCGCCGTCGTGGTCGCTCCCGGCTGGCGCGGCAACGGCTTGGCGAGCGCGCTCCTGCGGATGCTCGCCGAGGCGGCCCAGGCGCGGGGGTTCACCGGGTTCACCGCGCTGTACCTGGCCGACAACCGTCCGGTGGCCGAGCTGCTGGCGTCGGTGCACGGTGCGCGGGTGATCAGCGACGGCATCGCCGAGGCGACCGCCCGGCTCACTTCGCCTCCAGGCTGACGGCGCCGTCGCGAGCGGTCCGGCCGGCACACCGCACCGGCAGGATGACCACCGGGCAGGACGCGAACCGCAGGCACTGGGCGCTCACCGAGCCCAGCAGCGCGTGCAGCCCCAGGCCGTGCCCGTGGCTGCCGAGCACCAGCAGGTCCGCGTCCTCCGCGGCCGCGAGGAGCACCTGAGCGGGATCGCCCACGACCGCCCGCGTACCCACGGTCACGGCCGGCGGCCGCGTCTGTCCCACCAGTTCGTCCAGCGCCAGGCGGCTGCCGCCGACCGCGGGCGGAGACGCACAGGCGGTCACGGCCACCACCTCCGTGCCGGTGGCGGCCGCGTAGCGCATCGCCCACCGCAACGCGGCGGTGGCCGAAGCCGATCCGTCCACACCGACGATGAGAAAGCGCTTACCGCTCATGGCGTACCTACCGCAACCCCTGCGCGTGTTCGAGCACCACGCGCCGCTCCGCCGAGGCGATCACGCCACGGGCCGCCGCCACCGCGTCCGGGTTGACCGAGATCGACGTGATGCCCGCCCGCACCAGGTGGTCGGCGAACTCCGGCCGGTTCGACGGGGCCTGCCCGCACAGCGACGAGGTGATGCCCAGCGCCCGGGCCTTGGACACGATGCCGCCGATCGCGTCGAGCACCGCCGGATCGGCCTCGTCGAACAGCTCCGCGCACTCGGTCGAGTCACGGTCGACGCCGAGCATCAGCTGCGTCAGGTCGTTGCTGCCGATGGACACCCCGTCGACGCCGAGCCCGACGTACTCCGGGAGCCAGTACAGCACCGAGGGCACCTCGGCCATGACCCAGCGGTGCAGCCCGCGCTGGCGCCCGAGCGGGCTCGCGTCGACCAGCCGCAGGCACTCCTCCAGCTCCCACTTGGTGCGCACGAACGGGATCATCAGATGCAGGTTCGGCGTCTGCTCACGCACGCGTGCCAGCACCTCCAGCTCCAGCGCGAAGAGGTCGGGCTGGCGGACGTAGCGGTAGCAGCCGCGGTAGCCGATCATCGGGTTGTGCTCCTCCGGCTCGTAGGCCGTTCCGCCCACGAGGCCCCGGAACTCGTTGCTGCGCAGATCCGTCGCCCGGTAGACCACGGGCCGCGGTGCGAACGGCTCGGTGATCTTCAGCAGGTACTCGGTCATTTCGTCCACAAAGGACTGCTGCTCGCCGTGCGCGAGCAGGTCGCGCGGATGCCGTCCTCCCAACGCCTCGGTGAGCATGAACTCCGCGCGCAGCAGCCCCACCCCGTCGACTCCGGGCAGGGCCGCGGCGTGCTCGGCCTGCTCCGGCATGGCGAGGTTGACGTACATCCGGGTTGCGATGGCTTCGACGGCGGCCGAGACCTCGACCGTCACCGGCTGGGTGCGCGCTGGTGTTCGCCGGGCTCCGGCGGTGATCTCTCCTGTCCCGCCGTCGACCGTGACGAGCTGGCCGTCGGTGAGCAGTTCAGTCGCCCGCTCGGTGCCCACGACGCAGGGCACGCCGAGCTCCCTGGCGACGATCGCGGCGTGACAGGTCATGCCGCCGCCGTCGGTCACCAGCGCGGCGGCACGGCGGATCGCCGGCACCCAGTCCGGGTTGGTCATCGGGGCGACGAGGATCTCCCCGTCGCGCAGCTGCTTGCCCTGCTCGGGACTGGTCAGCACGCGCACGGCACCTCCGGCGAGACCGGGCGACGCGGCCAGGCCGCGCAGGATCGGCTCGCCAGGCGTGGACGGACCGGCCGGCAGCGTGGTGATCGGCCGGGTCTGCACCAGGAACACCGCGCCGCCGTTGTCGATCGCCCACTCCATGTCCTGGGGACAGCCGTAGTGGTCCTCGACGCGGACGGCGAGGCGCGCCAGCTCCAGGACGGTCTCGTCGCCGAGGACGCGGCGGTGCGCGGCGGGCTCGGGCAGGTCCACCCGGGCGTCCCGCCCGTCGGGCCCGCGCACGATCTTGTACTTCTTGTCGCCGATCCGGACGTCCTCGACGTGCAGCTCGCCCTTGGCCACGACGTACGAGTCGGGTTCCACCGACCCGCTGACGAGCGTCTCGCCCTGCCCGAACACCGCTTCGACGACCAGCCGGTCCCGGTCGCCGGTGCGGGGGTCGGCGGTGAAGATCACCCCGGCGCGCTCGGCGCGCACCATCCGCTGCACCACCACGGCGATGGCGGGTTCACCGGTGAAGTCCCGCTCGGCTCGGTACGCCACGACGCGCGGCGAGAACGCCGACGCCCAGCAGTCCACGAGCCGTTCCAGCACGGCGGTTTCCCCTGTGGTGTTGGTGAAGGTCGCGTTCATCCCGGCGAACGAGGCGTCGGCGCCGTCCTCCCCGGTCGCCGAGGAGCGCACCGCGACGGGCACGTCCTCGCCGAGGCGGGCGTAGGCGGCCACGACCTCGTCCCGTGCCCCGGGTGACAGCGCCGCCCCGCGCACCATCTTCTGCATCTGCGCGCAGTTCTCGGTCAGCCGGTCGGAGTCGTCGGCGGCGGCGAGCGTCTCGGCGTGCAGGCGGGCCAGGTCCTCGCGGATCCCGCTGTACTCCATCGCGGCCCAGTACCCCTCCCGCAGCACCGTGAAGCCGGGCGGGACGGGGAACCCCGCCGAGGCGAGCTCACCCAGGTTGGCGCCTTTCCCGCCCGCGGATTCGGCGTCCACGGCGCGGAGCTCTCCCAGATCCTTGACGACGGCCATCGTGCTCCTCCTGGTGTTCCGGGCGACGTTGCTGCCAGCGTCACCACGCGCGGAAGCGGGGACGAGGGCCCGAAGTCCTCTGGGACGAGGCCTCCCGGCATGACCTTCGCCTCTCCCGCCCCGTGCCCGCGGCGCGCAGGCTGGTGGCGAACCGGAAAGGGAGGAAGCCATGGCGCGCAAGCGAAAGATCGTCGTCGGTGTCGACGGTTCCCCGCAGAGCGAGGCCGCGCTGCGCTGGGCGGTCGGCGAGGCCGCCGCGGACCGCGGCGAGGTCCGCGCGGTGCTCGTGCGCGCACGGGACGAACTGCTGCCCGGGACGTCGTACGCCATCCAGCCGCACGGCCGCCGACCAGTGGCCCAGGACGAGGACTACGCCGGCCTGCTCCGGGAGAGCGTGCGGAAGACGCTGCAGAACATCGAGAACCCGCCGCTCGTCGAGGACCTCGTCGCCGACGGCGACCCGGCCACCGAGCTGATCAAGGAATCCAGCGCGGCCGACCTGCTGGTCGTCGGCTCACACGGCGCCCGGATGGTCACAGAGCTGTTGCTCGGCAGCGTCGCGACGCAGTGCGTGCGCCACGCTCACTGCCCCGTGGTCGTCCTCACCGCCGAGTCCGCACAGCGACTGTCCTGAAAGGACCGGCGATGGCGAGCACCAGTCCGCGCATGCCCGAACCGGAACGCCGTGCGAGAGCGGTGCGGACCGTTGCGGGTCACGCGAAGGATGCCGAAGACCTGGTCGAGCTCCTGGACATGCTCGGCCTCAAGGCCACCGACGTCCACCCGCGACCCGAACGGCCCCAGGCGCCGCGGCAGCACAACAAGCACCTGTCGATCGCCGAGCTGGGCGAGCTGCTGCAGCACATTTAGACTCGGACGCGATGAGTAGCATCGAGATCAGGCCGGTCCCTCGGCCTCACGATGAGCCCGCCAAGACACGTTGTTGCTGGCAGGCGAGCTGATTGCCATCGATGGCGGGAAATGTGTGCTGCACTACCTCCGGAGGCACCCGGTCCGCCGGGCCGCGCGCACCAAGCCGCGTGGACGGTCGCGACGTCACAGCGTTCACCGCCGTCGCGTCCCAAGTCGCCGTTGACAGCCGGGACGGAGCGCGACAACTTCGAAGTCCCTGACCGGCGTGAGCCTCACGCCGGCGCCGTCGCCCCCAGCAGGGCCGCCGCTTCGCGGGCCAGTTCCAGGTCCTCCCGCGCGGTCACCGCGAACAGCGTCACCGGCGCCTCCGGCGGGCTGATCACCCTGTCGCCACTGCCCGCGAGCCGCGCCGGGTCGGTCCGCAGCCCCAGCACGCCAAGACCGTCCACCAGCTCGCCGACGAGCCCGGGCTGGTGCTCGGAGACGCCGCCGGTGAACACGACCGCGTCGAGCCGGTCCAGGCTCGTCACCGCGGCTCCGATCTCGCGCCGGAGCCGGTGCAGGTAGACCGCGACCGCGGTCTCCGCCGAGTCCTCCCCCGCCGCCCGTACCGCCAGCACCTCGCGCAGGTCCCCGCTCGTTCCGGTCATCCCCGCCAGGCCCGAGCGGTGGTACAGCGTGTCCGCCAGGCTGTCGACATCCGCCTCCCCGGTCGTGAGGACGTGCAGCAGCAGCCCGGGATCCACCGAGCCAGACCGCGTGGCCATCACCGCGCCTTCCAGCGGCGTGAAGCCCATGGAGGTGTCGACGCTGCGGCCGTTCCGGATCGCCGTCACCGACACGCCCGCGCCGAGGTGGCAGCACAGCATCTGCACGTCGGACGCCGCGAGCAGCTCGGCGCACCGGCGTGCGGAGTACTGACACGACAGCCCGTGGAAACCGTAGCGGCGCAACCTGTTCTGCGCCGTCCACGCGCGTGGGAGCGCGTAGCGGGACGCGGCCTCGGGGAGTCCACTGTGGAACGCGGTGTCGAAGCAGGCGACGACCGGCAGGTCGGGTAGTGCGGCGCGGACCAGCCGGGCGATGTCCACCGACAGCGGCTGGTGCAGCGGCGCGAGGGTGCCAAGCCGCTCCAGCTGCCGCAGCAGTTCGCTGTCGACCAACGCGGGACCGGGGCGTGAGCCACCGTGCACGAACCGCACGGCGATCGCCTGCGGGCGTCCCCAGCGCTCGATCGCCTCCCGCACCGCGCGTTCGTCCGAAACCGCTTCCGCGGCGGCCCACGTCTCGGCGTGCACCGACTCGCCGTCCTCGACCAGCGACACCTTCATGCTGGACGAACCGGGGTTCAGGGTCAGGATGCGCATGCTTCTCCTCAGGTCCGCAGTCGCCGCAGGAACGGGTCGGCAGGGGTGCGCGGCTCGATCCGGATGCGCGCGTCGAGCGCGAGGCACCCATCACCGCCGGCCACGAGGGGGTTCAGATCCAGCTCCGCGACCTCCGGCAGCAGCTCCGCCAGCCGGCTGACGCGCAGCAGCACGTTCCGCACCGCGTCCCGGTCGAGCTGCCCGCCGCCGAACAGTTTCGTCGACGAGCGCAGGCCGTCGAGCAGGCGATCGGCGTCGGTCGCGGTCAGCGGTGCCAGGCGCGCCGCCCGGTCCGCGACCACGTCGGTGTCGGTCCCGCCGAGACCGAACACGACCAGCGGGCCGAACACCTCGTCCGAGTTGATCCCCACCAGGAACTCGCGCCCCCGCGCGGCCATCGGCTGCAGCACGACCCCGCGCCAGCCGGCGCCGAACTCCCGCCGCCAGGCGGCCACGATCGTCCGCACGCGCGCCTCGTCGGACACATCGAGCGCGACACCGCCCTGGGCGCTCTTGTGCAACATCCCCTCGACGTCGGCCTTCAGCGCCACCGGCCGCGCCAGGTCGGCGAACGCCGCGACGGCCTCGTCCTCGGTCCCGGCGTAGCGGGTTTCGACGAGCGGGATGCCGAAGCAGCCCAGCACGTCCACGACCTCAGGTGGCGCGAGCCAGCGACGGCCTGCCGCGAGGTACGAACGCACCAGGGACGCCGCGCGCGAAGCGTCCACATCGGACAGCTCCGGTGCGGGCACGGCCGGTGCCGCCCGCCACCGCGCGTACCGCACGACGTGCCCGAGTGCCGCGGCGGCGTCGGCGGGATCGGTGTAGCTCGCGGTCACCGGCCCCTGCTCGTCGGCGAGCGGTTCGACGTGGGCGAGCTGCCCCAGGCGCACGGCGAGCACCGGTTTACCCGCCCGGCGGATCCGCGCGGGTACCGCGGTCATCGGATCGCCGAGTGCGGTCGGCACCGTCGCGGCGAGCACGGCGTCCACCTCCGGGTCGGCGAGCACCGCGTCCAGGCACGCGCCGAAGGTTTCGGCAGCAACGGCCGCGGTGGTGTCGATGGGATCGGCCAGGGAAGCCTGGGCCGGCAGCAGCGCACGCAGGGTGTCCGCCGTTTCCGGCCGGATCCCGGGAAGGACCAGCCCGTGCCGCACGCAGGCGTCGGCCGCGAGCACCCCGGCACCCCCAGCGTTGCTCAGGACGGCGACCCGGTTGCCCGCCGGAAAGGACTGCCACGACAGTGCGGCGACGGTCTCGACCAGTTCGCTGATCGTGTCCACGGCGATCACCCCGGCCTGCTCGTAGAGCGCATCGCGGGTGACCGCCGGAGTCGCCGCGGCGGCCGTGTGCGAAGCGGCGGCACGCTGAGCCACCTCGGTTTCACCGGTGCGGATCGCCACCACCGGTTTGTCCCGCGCGAGCATCCGGGCGAGCCGGCTGAACTTGCGGGGGTTGCCGAACGACTCCAGGTACAGCACGGCGATCTCCGTCGCCGGGTCGCGCAGCCACCACAGCAGCAGGTCGTTGCCGCTGACGTCGTACTTGTCGCCTGTGGACACCAGGCTGGACAGCCCGAGTCCCAGCCGGCGCAGGGACTCCAGCAGCGCGATCGCGAACCCGCCCGACTGGCTCACCACGCCGACCGGGCCCGCCGGTACCGTGCCGGGCACGAACGTGGCGTTCAGCCCGGCTCCCGGGTCCGCGACCCCGACGCAGTTCGGGCCGACCAGGCGCATGCCGTAGGTGCGGGCGGCGGTGACGACGCGGTCGCCGAGCTCGGTGCCCGTCAGCCCGGCCGAGATGACGACCACGGCACGGACACCGCGTTTCCCGCACTCCTCCACCGCTTCGGGCACGGCCGCGGCGGGCACGCAGACGACCGCCAGCTCCGGGCACTCGGGCAGCTGCGGCACCGAAGGCACGCATGGCACTCCGGCGACCTCCGTGGCATGCGGGTTCACCGCGAACAGTCGCCCAGGAAAGCCGCCATCGAGCAGGTTGCTCAGCACGGCACGCCCCACCGAGCCGGTACGGCGGCTCGCCCCGACCACCACGACGGACTCCGGCCGCAGGACCGACTGCAGGCTCGCGACGTCCGCCACCCGCTCCCGCTCGGCGAGCGCGGTCCAGTAATCCTCGCCGGGTTCCAGCACGATGACGAACTCCCGCTCCGGACCGCCGCGGCTCATCCGGTAGGGCAAGCCCAGATCGGTGAAGACGCGGAGCATGCGGTTGTTTTCGGCCATCACCTCCCCGGTGAACCGGCGGATGCCCTGGTTCCTGGCCAGCGACGCGAGGTGCTCCAGCAGCAGCGTGCCGACACCGTGCGCCTGAGCCCGTCCGTCCACGGCGAGCGCCACTTCGGCTTCGGTGGGATCGGCCGAGACCTCGAAGTGCGCGACGCCGATGAGCCGCTCACGCCGGAACGCGCCCACGGCCGCGTGCCGGGGCCCAGCCTCTCCGGCGATCTGCGCGCACAACCGGTCCAGCCCCGAGGGCAGGCCGAAGAACCGCAGGTAGCGGTCGCGATCGCCGAGCCCCTCGTGCAGGGCCAGAACGGCGGCGGTGTCCGGAGGGTGCAGGGGCCGCACGAAAACGACCTCGCCGTCGGCCAGCACGGCACTGGTGCCCGCGGAGGTAGGAGGCATGCCTTCAGAGAACCGTCAACCGCCCCGGCCCCGACGCGGCCGGAGTCCCCCAATGGCGATGACCAAGGTCCCTCGCGCCGGGGTCAGGCGCCGATCACCCGGCTGCCGGATTGCACACTGATCAACCGGACCCGCACGGTGGGAGGTCGCGGCCGTGGGGAGGCGGGATGAGCCAGGAAAGCTTGTTCGGACCGGGTGAAACCATGACGGGCAAACCTGCCGGCGACCAGTGGCAGGTGCTGCGCGTCCTGATCACCGTGAAAGCGGCTCCGAACCCGTCGGCGACCTACGGTGAGACCGTGTGCGTCGCCGGCATCCGGCTCGATCTCGCCAGCCCCGGCTGGGTTCGGCTCTACCCGATCAACTTCCGCGATCTCGAGAGCGACCGTTCCTTCAGGAAGTACGACGTGGTGAGAGTCCGCGCGCGGCCCGCACGCAACGATCCCCGCGTGGAGAGCTGGCGCCCGGACCTGCACAGCCTGCGCGTCGAGAGGCACCTGAACCCGTGGAACCCCCGTCGCCCCCACGTCGAGCCGTACCTGGGCGGGACCATGTGCGAACTCCTCGCCGCTGTCCGGTCGGCTCCGCCCGCTCGGTCGCTCGCCATCGTCCGGCCCGCGCGGATCGTGGGCCTGGACATCGAACCCCACCCGGGCTGGAACGAAGACGACCGCGCGAAGATCGACCAGTACGTGAGCCAGCTCGACCTCCTCGGCACCGAGCGCAGTGCACTGGAAGCTCCGAGACTGCGGGGCTGGTACCGCTACCGCTGCGACGCCTCCTGCCGTGGGCACCGCCAGGGCATCCTCGACTGGGAGTTCGTCGCGTTGCAACGTCGTCTGAACCACCTCGACGACGACGCCCTCGCCCGCGAATTGCGCGCCAGGTTCCTCGGGCAGCTCTGCGCTCCCGGCCGGAACGCCGCCTTCTACGTCGGCAACCAGGCGAAGCGGCAGCACGTCTTCAGCGTGCTCGGGGTCTACTCGCCGCCCCGGTGAGGATCCCGAGTCTCCCGCAACCGCTGTTCGACCAGGTTCAGCACGACGTGCCGGTGGCAGCGCTGCTCGTCGGCCTCGAAACACAGCACCGCGACCTTGGACTCCCGTGCGAGGTCGACGAGTTCGGACAGTGCCGCCTGGCTCGCGGGGTTCCGCTCGATGAGGTCGGCATAGGTGCTGCGAGCGGCCGCCAGCTCGTCCACCTTCCCGGCGAAACCCGGCCGGTTCTCCTTCGGGTTTCCCAGTGCCGGGCGGTGGAGGTACCGCACACCCGCCTCTTCGAGAGCGGCCGCCAGTGCGCGCTTGCTGAAACCGCGTTTACGGGACAGCGGCGTCAACCGCACATCCACCAGCAGCTCCGCGCCGGAGGCACGCAGATCGGCGACGAAACCGCCGACGTCGCGACCTTCATAACCCACTCCCATCACACCTCGACGCGCTGCCACGCCCGCCACCCTTTCACAGGCGACGCCGCCCGCTGCAGGGCAGCCACCTCGCGCTACCCGCACCGGTGGTCAGGCCCGGGCGAGCAGTTCGCCGTGGGGTATCAGCAGCACGCCGTCGGGATGGGCGGCCCAGTCCCGCCACGCCTGCGAGATCGCCGCGAGGTCGGCCTCCGTGGCCAGGCCGCGTTCGAGCGCCATCCGCCCCACCGAGGAGTGGATCCGCTCGGCCCACATCCCGCCCCAGCTCGCGCGGTCCTCGGGGGTCGCGTAGCTCCAGATCGAAGCCGAGGGCGTGACCTCGGTGAATCCCGCCTCGTGCGCCCAGGCGAGCAGGCGCCGGCCCGCGTCGGGCTCCGCGCCGTTGCCGTGGGCGACCGCGCGGTAGAGCTCCAGCCAGGCGTCCAGCCGCTCGTCCGCGGGCCACCACGTGAAGGCGGCGTAGTCCGCGTCGCGGACCGCCACGACCCCTCCGGGCTTGGTCACCCGCCGCATCTCGCGCAGCGCCGCCACCGGGTCGGACAGGTGCTGCAGCACCTGGTGGGCGTGGGTGACGTCGTAGGTGTCGTCGGGATCGGAGAGCCGGTAGGCGTCGTCGACGGCGAACTCGACGGCCAGCCCGCGCTCGGCGGCGCTCCGGCGAGCCTCCTGCAATGGCGCCTCGGTGATCTCGATGCCGCGCACCCGCCCCGGCGCGACGGCCTCCGCGAGGTCGAGGGTGATGCTTCCGGGCCCACAGCCCACATCGAGCAGGTCCAGTCCCGGCCGCAACAGCGGCAGCAGGTAGGCCGCCGAGCTCGCGGCCGTGCGAGCCGCATGGCTGCGCACGACGACCTCGCTGTGCCCGTGGGTGTAGATGTCCCGAGGTGCCACGATATCTCCCATCATGTGGGATACGAAACCCACATGATGGGAGACTACCGAGGAGCCTCCGGCCCCGCAAACAGCGGTCACTCAGCTCCAGGTCCAGTCCCGCACCTCGGGCAGGTCCTCGCCGTGTTCACTGATCCAGCGGTGGTGCCGCTCCCGCGCCTCCGTCATCGCCTGGCGGACGGGCGCCGCCGTGCGGGCCAGGCCCGGCACGCGGTCGATCACGTCGATCACCAGCTGGAAGCGGTCCATGTCGTTGAGCACCAGCATGTCGAACGGGGTCGTGGTGGTGCCGTGCTCCTTGTAACCGCGCACGTGGAACTCCGCGTGGTTCGTGCGCCGGTAGGCCAGTCGGTGGATCAGCCACGGGTACCCGTGGTAGGCGAAGATCACCGGGCGGTCCGGGGTGAACAGCGCGTCGAACTCCCAGCCCGTCATGCCGTGCGGGTGCTCGGTGTCCGGCTGCAGGCGCATGAGGTCCACCACGTTGACCACCCGCACCGCCAGCCGCGGCAGGTGCTCGCGCAGCAGTTTCGCCGCGGCCAGCACCTCCATCGTCGGCGCGTCCCCGGCACACGCGAGCACCACGTCGGGTTCGCGTTCGGGGAAGGTGCTCGCCCACTCCCAGATGCCCGCGCCGCGCGCGCAGTGCAGGGCGGCCTGCTCGGGGCCGAGCCAGTTCGGCGTCTCGTTCTTGCCCGCCACGATCACGTTCACGTAGTCCCGGCTGCGCAGGCAGTGCTCCGCGACCGACAACAGGGTGTTGGTGTCCGGCGGCAGGTACACCCGCACGACCTCGGCGCTCTTGTTCGCCACGTGGTCGATGAACCCGGGGTCCTGGTGGGAGAACCCGTTGTGGTCCTGGCGCCACACGTGCGAGGTCAGCAGGTAGTTCAGCGACGCGACCGGCCGCCGCCACGGAATTCCCCGCGCGGTGCGCAGCCACTTGATGTGCTGGTTGACCATCGAGTCCACGATGTGCACGAACGCCTCGTAGCAGGAGAACAACCCGTGCCGCCCGGTCAGCAGATAGCCCTCCAGCCAGCCCTGGCACAGGTGCTCCGAAAGCACCTCCACCACGCGCCCGTCGGTCGCGAGGTGCTCGTCGGCCGGCTCGACCTCAGCCTGCCACGCCTTCGCCGTCACGTCGTACACCGCGTCCAGCCGGTTCGACGCCGTCTCGTCCGGGCCGAACAGCCGGAAGTCCCGCCGCCCGGCGTCATTCGCGAACAGTTCCTTGAGGTAGCGGCCCAGCGCCCGGGTCGGTTCCGCGCTCGACGCACCCGGCTCGGGCACCACGACCGCGTGCGCGGCGAAGTCCGGCAACGGCAACGGCCGCAGCAGCAGCCCGCCGTTGGCGTGGGGGTTCGCGCCCATCCGCCGCTCCCCGCGCGGCACCAGGGCGGTCACCTCCGGTTTCGGCCCGCCGTCACGGTCGAACAGCTCCTCGGGACGGTAGGAGCGCAGCCACGCCTCCAACGCACGCAGGTGCTCGGGGTTGCCCCGCACGTTCGGCAACGGCACCTGGTGCGAGCGCCACGTGCCCTCCACCGGCTTGCCGTCCACAGTGGACGGGCCGGTCCAGCCCTTCGGGGACCTGAGCACGAGCACCGGCCAGCGCGGGCGCTCGCGGGAACCGCCGCGCGCCTCGTCCTGGATGCGCCGGATCCGCGCGTGCACGTCGTCCAGGGTCGCCGCCATCGCCTGGTGCATCAGCGCCGGATCGCTTCCGGTCACGTAATGGGGCGCGTACCCGTAACCGCGCAGCAGCTCGTCCAGCTCGGCCCCGGGGATGCGGGACAGCACAGTCGGGTTGGCGATCTTGTACCCGTTGAGGTGCAGGATCGGCAGCACCGCACCGTCGTGCACCGGGTCCAGGAACTTGTTGGCGTGCCAGCTCGTCGCCAGCGGCCCGGTCTCCGCCTCCCCGTCCCCGATCACGCAGGCGACGATCAGGTCCGGGTTGTCGAACGCCGCTCCGTAGGCGTGCGCGAGCGAGTAGCCCAGTTCACCGCCCTCGTGGATCGACCCGGGAACCTGCGGTGCCACGTGGCTCGGAACCCCACCCGGGAACGAGAACTGCCGGAACAGCACCCGCATCCCGTCGGCGTCTTGTCCCGCCTCCGGCGCCACCTCCGGGTAGCTGCCCTCCAGCCACGTGTTCGCCAGCAGCGCCGGACCACCGTGACCCGGCCCGGTCACGAACATCATGTCCAGGTCATGGCGTCGGATCAGGCGGTTCAGGTGCGCGTACACGAAGTTCAGCCCCGGCGAGGTGCCCCAGTGCCCCAGCAGGCGGGGCTTGATGTGTTCCGGCCGCAGCGGCTCGCGCAGCAACGGGTTGTCCAGCAGGTAGATCTGCCCCGCCGACAGGTAGTTCGCCGCCCGCCACAACGCGTCCACCTGGCTCAGCTCGTCCTCGCTCAGCGCCGCGCGGACCTCGGTCGCGGTGCTCACGGGCGCACCACCATGACCGGGCACTGCGCGCGGTGGACCAGCGCCTGGCTCGTCGAGCCCAGCAGCAGCCCCTGGAACCCGCCACGGCCGCGGCTGCCGACCACGACCAGCTGCGCCTTCGCACTCCAGTCGAGCAGCTGGTGGCGTGGGCGGTCCTTCACCACGACCCGCTCCACGGGCACGTCGGGGTACTTCTCCTGCCAGCCCGCCAGGCTCTCGGCCAGGACCCGGGCCTGCTCCTCCTCAGCGGGTTCCAGGTCGAGCACCGCGTACTCGACCGGCACCGCGGTCACGTACTCGTAGTCGCTCCAGGCGTGGACCGCCACCAGCGGCACCTCGCGCCGGCACGCTTCCTCGAACGCCGCTCCCAGCGCCTTGACGCTCGTGGGGCTGCCGTCGACGCCGACCACCACCGGCCCGCTCGCGGGTTCGTCCCCGCGGACGATCACCACGGGGCACTCGCTGTGGGCCACCACCGCGACCGCGGTCGAGCCCGTCATCATGCCGCCGAACCCGCCCCGCCCGGTGGGTCCCAGGACGATCATGCGGGCCACCCGGGACAGTTCGATGAGGAACGGCACCGGCGACACGCGCACCCGCTCGGTGGTCGCCACCAGATCGCCGTCCACGTCGCGGGCGATTTCCGCGGCTTCGGCCAGCCGGTCCTCGGCGAGCTTTTCGACCGCGTCGAAGGCCTCCTGCGGCATCGGAAGACCCGCGCCGTAGTAGCCCAGGGCCGGGTCGAAGCACGACACCAGGTGCAGGCGCAGCTTGCGGGCCGATGCCTCGGCCGCCGCCCACGTCACCGCCCGCAGTGCCGACTCGGACCCATCGACACCGGCGACGATCGCGCCAGCGGAGTCAGTCATCGGTTCTCTCCCTGTTCCGGGTCAGCACGGTCGCGCTGACCACTCCCGGTACCGATTCCGCCAGGACTTTCGCGACGTGGCGGTCGGTCTGGTCGTCGAACTCGTCGAGGACGCGCACGACCCCGTCGTGCACCTCGACCTCCCACCGTTCCGGCCCGCCGTACACCGACAGGTGGTGGCGGACGTCGGTGGCGATGTCGTTGTCCCGCCGGGCGAAGACGCGCACGAGGTCGCCGCGGGTGACGATCCCGACCACGCGTGAACCGTCGACGATCGGCATCGCGCGGATGCGGGAATCCAGCAGTGCCCTGGCCACCTCGGCGAGGTCCGCGCCCGGCGCCATCCCGATGGCCGGGGTGCTCATCAGGGCACCGACAGTGGCTCCGGCCGTCCGCGGTCCCACCCGTTCGCCGGGAGCGCACCGCGCGTCCCGGGGAATCCGGTCGGCGATGAGGTCGGCCTCGGTCACGACGCCGACCAGCCGGTCGTCCTCGTCCACCACCGGCAGTGCGGTGAACCCGTGCTGGGTCAGCAGTTCCGCCGCGTGTTTGGCCGCGGTGCCGGTGGTCACCGTGGTCACCGGCCTGCTCATGATGTCCTGTGCCCGCATGCCGACCACGCTAGGAACAGCAGGGGTGGCCGGACAGCGGCCGACCGTCCCGGGATCAAGTGACTTCCTGCCCTCATCGGAGCCGGGACCTCCCGGGCACGCTCGACCCTGACACCATCGCTCCACCGAAATCGCAGGGATCGAGTCATGACCGAGTTGCGCGCGCTGTCCCCACGGCAGTGCATGGATCTCCTGTCCTCCGGGACCGTGGGCAGGCTGGCCTTCTCCGAGCACGCGATGCCGGCCATCCGGCCGGTCAACTTCCTGCTGCACGGCGGAGACCTCGTCATCCGCACGAGCCGGACGGGATCGATCGCGAAGCTCGTCGACGAGGTGGTCGCGTTCGAGGTCGACGACATCGACCCCGCCACCCACACCGGCTGGAGCGTCGTCGTGGTCGGAAAGATTCACCCGGTCACGAACATCGAGGAACTGGTGACCCTCGCCGATCCGCGTCGGCGGCCGTGGCCGGGTGGGGAACGGTCGTGTTTCCTGCGGCTGCCCATCGACATCGTCAGCGGCCGCACGTTCGAGGCGTACGACGTCGGCCCGGCGGAGACCGTCGCCGCGAGCTGAAGCCACCGGCTACCCCCCGTACCCGGGGTCAGGGAGACTGGTGCAGCACGGGCCGGGTGCCCGATCCGTCCTCGACTTCGATTCGCAAGCGGTCCGTCCGATGCATCCACGGCCGCATCGCGGTCAGCTCCCGGGGAACGCCGCCCGACGCGACTGGTCCCTCCGGCGGCGCCGGTAGCGCAGCAGCTCGTCGGCACCCCACACGACCACGGGGAACGGCACCAGCATCGCGAGCATCCACGGCGACAGCGCGGCCGTGCCGAACACGTCCTGCAACGGCGGCACGGAGACCAGCGCGGCGGTGAAGACCAGTTCGAACAGGATCCCGCCCAGCAGCAGCCGGTTGCTGAAGACGCCGACGGACCGCAGCGACGCCCACTCGGTGCGGGCGGCGAACGCGGTGCCCACCTGGCAGGCGACGATCCCGGCGAAGGTGACCGTGGTGGCCTGCAGGTAGGCGTGGTGCAACGGCGTGCCCTCCCCCACCGGGTCACCCGGGTGCCAGCCCGCCGCCAGGAGCACGGCGAAGAACCCGGCGGTCACCAGCACCGCCGACACCACCCCGAGCAGACCCCAGGCGCGAGCGAGCAGCCGCCGCGTGATGACGCCCTCGGTGCGCGGGCGCGGGCGCCGCGACATCAGCCCGGGCTCCGCGGGTTCGCGGCCGAGCGCGAGGGCGGGCAAGGTCTCGGTGCCCAGGTCGATCGCCAGGATCTGCAGCACCGTCAGCGGTAGCGGGATCAGGCCGCCGGACAGCGCGAACAGCAGGAACGGCACGATCTCCGGGACGGCGTGGGCGAAGATGTAGAGCACGAACTTGCGGACGTTGTCGAAGACCCGGCGGCCCTCCTCGATCCCGGCGGCGATCGTGGCGAAGTTGTCGTCGGTCAGCACCAGGGTCGCGGCCTCCCGGGCCACATCGGTCCCGCCCCTGCCCATCGCGACGCCGATGTCGGCGCGTCGCAACGCCGGGGCGTCGTTCACGCCGTCACCGGTCATCGCGACCGTTTCCCCGTTGTGGCGCAGGGCATCGGCGATCCGCAGCTTCATCTCGGGGGTGGCGCGGGCGAACACGATCTCGCCCGGCGCGGCCAGCAGCGCGTCCAGCTCGGCGTCGGACATCGCGTCCACCGCCGTCCCGTCGACCACCCGGTCCGCACCGATACCGACCTCCCGCGCGATCTCCCCCGCGGTCCGCCCGTTGTCGCCGGTGATCACGTGCACGCGGATTCCCGCGGCGTGCACCACCCCCACCGCGGCGGACACCTCCGGCCGGGGCGGGTCGAGCAACCCGACCAGCCCGACGAAACGCAGCCCCTGCTCGGCTTCTTCCTGCGACGGCAGGCGCGGCCCGTCCCAGTCCCGGCAGGCGACCGCGAGCACCCTCAGCCCGCGCCCGGTCCACTCGTCCACCCGGTCCTGAACGTCCACAGTGGAACCGCAGCGTGGCAGCACCGCTTCGGGCGCGCCCTTCACGTGCACCCGAAGTGCTCCACCGATCTGGTCCACAGTGGACATCATCTTGCGGCGCGGGTCGAAGGCGTTCAGGACGCGCCTCCCGGCCTCACGCCGGTCCGGCGGCAACGCGGTGCCCGCGGACTCCGCGTAGCGCAGCAGCGCGATCTCCATCGGATCACCCGCCTCGTGCTCCCCCAGCTCCGCCGTGGAACACCAGGCCAGCACCTCCCCCAGCTCCGGCGAGTCCGCACTCGCCTCGACCACCCGCATCGAGTTGGCCGTCAGCGTTCCGGTCTTGTCGGTGCAGACCACCGTCGTCGAGCCCAGGGTTTCGACCGCGGACAGCCGTTTCACCACGGCACCCCGGCGGGCCATGGACCGCACACCCACCGCCAGCGCCAGGGTGATCGTCGGCAGCAGCCCTTCGGGAACGTTGGCCACCAGCAGCCCGATCGCGAACAGGAACGCCGCCCCCAGCGACAGCCCCGCCACCAGCCCCAGCGGCAGGAACGCCACCCCGGCGCCCACCGCCACCGCCGCGATCAGCCACGCCACCCGCCGGACCTGCCGCTCCAGCGGACTCTCGTCCTGCCGCACCCGTTGCGACAACGCCGCGATCCGGCCCAGCTCGGTGTGCACTCCGGTGCCGTGCACCACGGCCCGTCCCTCGCCACCGGTGCAGACCGTTCCGCTGAACACCAGCACCGGCGAATCCAGCGTCCGGTCCGCGTCGTCGGCGGCGGAGGCGCTGCGCGGCACCGGGTTCGACTCGCCGGTGAGCGCGGACATGTCCACCTCGACGGCCCCGTCGACCAGCCGCGCGTCGGCGGGAACACGCTCCCCCTCCTCGACCACGAGCAGGTCGCCGCGCACCAGCTCCCGCACCGGGACGCGGGTGCGGTGCCCGTCGCGCACGACCCAGACCTGCTGCGGCAGGAAGCGGCCCAGCGCCTCCACCGCGTGCTCGGCCTGGCTCTCCTGCCAGAACGCCAGCACCGCGTTGAGCACGATCACGACGAACACCGCGATGCCCAGCGACGTCGAACCGGACACCAGCGCCAGCACCGCGGCCAGCCACAGGAGCAGGGCGAGCGGATGGGTGAACTGCTTGCCCAGCGAAACCCACCAGCGGCGGCCCCGCCGCTGCGGAAGCTCGTTCGGCCCGTACAGCTCCAGCCGGCGCGCCGCCTCCCGCTCACCGAGCCCGGCGCTGCCGGTGCGCAGGTCGCGCATCAGCGCGGCGGCAGGCTCCCGCGGATCGATGTCGTCGGGCACCGGGGCGGCGGAAGTCAGCGTCATGGCTCACGACAGTGGCAGCGCGTAGGGGGTGACCGCTGGTTGCTTAAGTCCTTTCGGCAGGGCCGATGGTCTCCGCGCCACGCACGGGGGACTTTCGGTTCTGTTCCGGTGTCCGGCTCGCCGCGAACGTCCTGGCACACGACGGCAGCGAGGAGATCGCATGGCACCGCGACGAAAACACTGCTCACCATCACGGCACTCGCCGCGCGAACGCTCACCGGGGTGGCGTCGGCCGGGGCTGCCTGCGCGAACCCGGCCAACCTGGGCCCCGGGGCAGGAGTTCCACACCGTGCGCTGGGACCGGCACGGCGGGATCAACGACCACGGTGACATCGCCGGTTACACCGATGTCGCAGGCTTGGCTTACGCGTCGCCAGCGGTGGAGTGGACCGGTGACGGTGCTGCCCATCCCGGCGGAGGCCTGGTCGGCCAACGCTACGGACGTCGACCACACCGGAACGGTGGTGGGCAGCGTGTCGCTCGCGGCCGGCACCCGCGCCGTCGCCTGGGCCGCCACCGGCCGGCCCACCGACCTCGGAACGCTGCCCCGCCACCCGGACAGCGCGGCGCCGGCGTCCGACGACCGGGGCACGGTCGTCGGTACCACCCATGACGCGAACGGTTTTCCGCACGCGGTCGGCCGGAACAGGGGCGCGATCGCGGAATTGCCCGGACTGGCCACCGGGCCCGGCACGACCGGCAGCGACGCCTTCGCCGTCGACGACAGTGGAGTGGTCATCGGGATCAGCGGCCGGGTGAACGTCCTGCCCGCTCTCGGCACCGTCGGCGGACGGACTTACGCGGGAGCCACCGCGGTCGCCGTCGCCGGTTTCGCCGGCTCCCCCGGAAACGGCCAGAGCCACGCCGTGCTCTGGCGTTGCCACGACAGCTCATCTCAGGAGGTAGTGCGATGAAAACGCTGTTTCTGGCCCTGTCCCTCGCCGTCGCGGCGGTTCCGGGCGTCTCCGCGGCCGCGACCGCACCGGCGTCCGTACCGGGCGTAGCGCTCGAGCCGGGGAACGGCGCGAGCTGGGCGTCCGGACTCAACGAGCGCGGTGAGGTGCTCGGCGCGCACGTCGTCGGGGCCGACGTCCACGGCTACGTCTGGCGCAAGGGCGTGGTGACGGACCTCGGCACCCTGCCCGGCGGCGACTACAGCCTCGCGACGGCGATCAACGAGTCCGGCGACATCGCCGGTTACAGCGGGATCTACCCGCTCGGCCCGCTGCACGCCGTGCTGTGGCACCACGGCACGATCACCGACCTCGGAACGCTGGGAGGCAACAGTTTCGCCGCGGCCATCAACGACCGCGGGATGATCGTGGGGAACAGCCAGCCGGAACTCCACGCTCCGCAGTTCCGCGCCGTCACGTGGTATCGCGGCGTCATGACCGTCCTCCCGGCGCTCGCCGGCGCCGAATACGACAACCCGGGGTTCGTGAACGACCGCGGCGACGTGGCCGGGTACAGCTCACTGGGGACGGGTGTGCACGCGGTTCTGTGGACCGGCGGCCGGGTCGTGGACCTTGGCCCCGGGCGGGTGACCGCGCTCGACGAGCAGGGCCGTGTCCTCGTCGACGGCACCGACGAGCAGGGACAGGTGTCCCGCTTCCTCTGGGACCACGGCCGCCGCATCGCCCTGCCGACAGGCGTGACCGGCTTGGGCGAGCGGGGCGAGATCTTCGGCACCTACCAGCCGTCCGGGGCGTCGTCGGAGCACGGATTCCTGTGGTACCAGGACAGGTTCGTCGACCTGGGCAACTTCGTCCCGAGCGCGGCGCACGGGTTCGGGCCGGTGCTGGGCAGCGTGCCCGGCAGCGGCGCCGCCCTGTGGTACCGCGGGCGCACGACCGCGCTGCTGCCGGTGCCCGACCGCGGTGATGCCCGCCCGATGTTCGTCAACGGCAGCGGACTGGTCGTGGGCGACACCGGGAACGACACCGCCACCGCGTGGGTCGTGCCGCTCCGCTGAACGAGGGCCGCCCGGCGGGTGCGGAACCCGCCGGGCGGGGTCTCCTACTCCGTGGTCCACTTCTGCTGGATCTGCCCGTTGCAGTCCCACAGCTGGATCTTGGTCCCGTTCGCCCCGAGCGTGGCGAGGTCGGCGTCGAGGCACCGGCCGTTGTACCCGCTGCGAATCGAACCGTCCTCCTGCAGGAACCACCTCTGCTGCGGTTGGCCGTTGCAGTCCCACAGCTGCACTTTAACCCCGTTGAACCCGATCCGGTTCAGGTCCGCGTCCAGGCACCGGGCGTTGGCGCTCCGGATCGTGGCGTCACGCAACGGTGTCCACGACTGCTGCGGCTGCCCGTTGCAGTCCCAGAGCTGCACCTTCCCACCGTTGGTTCCCATGGTGTTCAGATCCGCATCCAGACATCTCCCGTTGTAGCCAGAGCGCTCTGTCGTGTAAGGCGACGTCGCGTTCGCAGGCGCTGCCCAGAACAGCGAGAGTCCGGTGGACGCCACCACCAGCACGAAAATGGCGAGCACGGCTGGTATTCTGCGCATGTTTCCCTCCTCGGATTCGCGGACGGCCGGGCCAGCGAATCGGGCAGGAGGAACTCGCAACACAGCATTTCTGCTCTTGTGCCAGTGACAAACGCCCCTCGCGGTGAGCGTCACCGGCGGCGGTTCATTTCGCGGCGGATCCTCTCCTCACTGATCCTCGCGGGGGTGAAGGTGTCCCAGGCGTGCAGGGCCAGCCCGACACCCCAGAAGCCGAGGGGGAACGCCGGCCAGAAGAAGCCCGGCGCGAGGACGAGCCACCAGATCAGCACGAGGAAACCGTTCATCAGCACGTACACCAGGACGTGCTGGTAGAAGTCCCGCCTCTTCTTCAGCCGGGCGAGTGCCTCCGCACGCGGGTCCGGCCTCTCCTCGGGTGTCTGCTCGGTCATGACCGGCCATCTCCCTTCAGCACGGGCTCGAAACCCGCAGGCGCGGCGGTCGTCTCCCCGCCCACGAACGAGGTCAGTGAGCGGAAGCTGTCCATCAGCTGCGCGGGGAACACGATCGTCGAGTTGCGCTCGATCGCGATCTCCGAGAGCACCTGGAGGTTGCGCAGCTGCAACGCGACCGGGTGCCGTGCGATGACGTCGGCGGCCTCGGCGAGCTTGCCCGCCGAAAGGGCCTCCCCCTCGGCCGCGATGATCTTGCCGCGCTTCTCCCGCTCCGCCTCGGCCTCCCGCGCCATCGCGCGCTGCATCGACTGCGGCAGCTCGATGTCCTTGAGCTCCACCAGCTCGACCAGCACGCCCCAGCGTTCGGTGGTCGTGTCGAGGATCGTCTTGATGGCTTCGTTCAGCTTGTCCGTCTCCGACAGGACGTGGTCGAGGTTGGAGCGGCCGACCACGTTGCGGACCGTCGTCTGCGCGATCTGGCTGATCGCCGCCTCCACGTTCTCGATGGCCACGATCGAGCGCACCGGGTCCACGCGCTGGAAGTACGCCACCGCGGCCACCCCGATCGACACGTTGTCCTTCGTGATGACCTGCTGGGACGGGATCGGCATCGTCACCGTCCGCAGGCTCACCTTCCGCATCCGGTCCACGAGCGGGATCATGAACCGGATACCGGGCTCCCGCACCGGACGGATCTTCCCGAACCGGAACACCACGCCGCGCTGGTACTGGCGGACGATGGCCACACCCAGACTGCTCACAGCCGCCTCCTTCGGTCGACGGCCACCATGCTCGTCCGCCGGCACCGCCTCCACAGGGACCGAGAGTCCCCCGTCCGCGGGACCGAAGTCTCCTGTGCCGCGGCGCAGCCCACGCCAGTGTTCGAGGCGGAACGACGGAGGTGCGCCGTGCTGCAGACCGTGGACGTGGGTGAGCTGTCGATCGGCGCCTACCTGCAGGTCGTGCCCGAGGAGATCATGGCCCCGCTGCTGGAGGTGGCCGGCCGCCTGCGTGGCGCCCGCGTGCTGCACCTCAGCGCGACCCCCTACGGCGGAGGGGTGTCGGAGCTGCTGCGGTCCGCTGTCCCGCTCTACAACGACCTCGGGGTCCACGCGACCTGGAAGATCATCACCGGCCTGCCGCCGTTCTTCGCCGTCACCAAGAAGATGCACAACGCGCTGCAGGGCGCCACCACCCCGGTCACCGCCGAGGACCGGGCCCTGTACGAACGGACGGCCGAGCGCAACGCCGCCCAGCTGCGGGCCGACCCGGAGTTCGCCGGCTTCGACTACGTCTTCGTCCACGACCCCCAGCCGACCGCGGTCCGGTCCTATGTGGACGGATCCCGCGCCCGGTGGGTCTGGCGCTGCCACATCGACACGTCGCAGCCCGACCTCGCGACCTGGCACTACCTGCGGCGCTTCCTCGAACCCTACGACGCCACCGTGTTCACCACGGCGCAGTTCGTCCCGCCCGACCTGCCGCCCGGCCGGGTTGAGATCATCCCGCCCGCGATCGACCCGCTGAGCCCCAAGAACATGTCGCTGGACGACCGGACCGCGCACGCCGTGCTCAACTGGATCGGCATCGAGCCGCGGCGGCCGCTGATCACGCAGGTGTCCCGGTTCGACCCGTGGAAGGACCCGCTCGGCGTCATCGACGCCTACCGGCTGGTCCGCAAGGAAGTGCCGGACCTGCAGCTCGCGCTCGTCGGGTCGATGGCGCTGGACGACCCGGAGGCGTGGGAGGTCTACCGCACCATCGCCGACGCCGCCCGCGACGACCCTGCCGTGCACCTGTTCACCAACCTCACCGGCGTCGGCAACGTCGAGGTCAACGCGTTCCAGCGGATGTCCGCGGTGATGGTGCAGAAATCGCTGCGCGAGGGTTTCGGGCTCGTCGTCTGCGAAGCGCTGTGGAAGGGCACCCCCGTCGTCGCGGGACGAGCGGGCGGGATCCCGCTGCAGATCGCCGACGGCGTGGGCGGCGTCCTCGTCGACTCGGTGGCCGGCTGCGCCGAAGCGATCACCGGGCTGCTCACCGACCGGCCCCGCGCGGCGGCGCTGGCCGCCGCCGGCCACGAACGCGTCCGCCGCCACTTCCTGCTGCCCCGGCTCCTGCTCGACGAGCTCACCCTGCTCGACGCACTGGCCCAGGAGCGGTGATGACGGCGAAACGCTGGCACGGCGGTGAACTGCGCTGGGACCACCACAGCGGGGAGTGGACCGTGCTCGCTCCCGGCCGGGCCGGTCGTCCGCACGGCGCGGTCACCTGCCCGTTCTGCCCTGGCCCCGGCGAGGACACGCCCCCCGAGACCTGGCGCCTGCCGGATCCCGGCGGCGGTTGGCGCATGCGCGCCGTGCCCAACCGGTACGCGCTGTCCGACCACCACGAAGTCGTCATCGAATCACCCGACCACGGCTGGGATCTCGCCATGGCCACCGACGCGGAAGCCACGGCGCTCCTGAAGGCGTGGCAGCACCGCCACCTCATGACCAGGGCGGGCACGGCGCAGGTGCTGGTCTTCCGCAACCACGGAGAAGCCGCCGGGACCTCGTTGAGCCATCCCCACTCGCAGGTGGTCGGCCTGCCGGTGCTGTCCGCGGCCACCCAGCGGGAGCTCGCCGTCGCCCGCGAGCACTACGACGCGACGACCCGGCCCCTCGCCGTCGAGCTGCTGGCCGGCGAGCTCGCCCACGGCGAGCGGATCGTGCTCTCCCACGGTCAGGCGGTCGCGTTCACGCCGTTCGCCCCCGCCGCGAACTTCGAGGTCCGCGTGGTGCCGACCCGTCACCACGCGGACTTCTGCGCGGCCTCCCCCGCGGAACTGGCCGCCGTCGCCCACGTGCTGCGGATCGTGCTCGCGGCGCTGCGCATCGGACTGGTCGACCCGCCGTACAACCTCATCGTCCACAGTGCACCGACCGGGCTGGAGCAGGTGCCCTACCTGTCGTGGTGGCTGCGGATCCTGCCCCGGCTGAGCGTCCCCGCCGGGCTGGAGCTCGCCACCGGTGTCCCGGTCAGCACCGTCACGCCCGAAGACGCCGCCGAGCGCCTCCGGGCGTGGATCGCCGGCCTCGAGCCGGACGTCATCCCGCCACCACCGCCGTGACGGCGAACCGTTCGACGTCGGTGACGTGTCCACCGGTGGCGACGGCGATCGTGAGCACACTGCCCACGGGTGCCCTGAACGAAACCCGCACTGACCACGGGGTGTTCTGACCGCCCGCCGGAACACCGGGCGCCTGCCCGACGAGGCCCAGCCGCGATTCGCGGATCTGGGTCACGAGGTTCTCGTCCACGCCGGTGACGCGGCCTCCGACGGTCACCGGCGAGGCGACCATGGCGCCGTAACGCGGTTGTGTGAGGGTGAGGAGGGTGTCGCGGGTACCCACGACCTCCCACGGCGCGTCCGTGCCCGAGCCCAGCTTCGCCAGGTGGATCACCCCCGCGGTGGACGGTGTTCCGCTCGGGTTCCGGTAGCCGACGCCGACCCACGCCTCCCGGCCGTGCACGGTCGTTTCCGTGACGAGGTCGACGTTCTGGTAGCCCAGGTAGCCCTGTGTGAAGGACTGGGCGGTGCTGCCCGCGTCCAGGTGCCACGGCTGGTGCCCGCCGCTGCGGTAGCTCTGCTGCCAGGCCAGCGCGTCAGCGGTGCCGGTGAAGGGCCACAACGGCGGGAACCCGAACCCCGGAACCGGCAGGCTCCGCGAGCTGGACGGCGGGGGCGCCGGGGGCGAAGACGGGACCGGCACCACCGGGGCGGGCGTGCTCTCGGTCGTGCCGGGCGGGGAGCCGGGAGAGGCTTCCCGCTCACCCGGGCCGGACCGCAGGAGCACGGCGGTCAGCACCCCGGCGACGACGACCACGACGGCCGCGAGCACGGCGATCCAGCGCCGCCGGTGGGACTTCGACGCGGGAGGGGACGGTTGTTCGACGGGTGCACTCATGACCACATCACCTCACCCGCCACCGTGCGCCCGGCACGAGCGTGGCGGCGAGATACCGAAGTCCCCGGGAAGGCGGACCAAAGACTTCTCACCTGCCGTCCGTCCGCACCGCGTGAACAGCGAAGACGAGCCAGCCCGCGGCGGTCAGCCCGAGCCACGTGATCGCCCGGTACAGCACCACCGCCAGCGCCGCCCCAGGTGCGGCCAGTCCCCCGGCCACCAACGCGGCCAGCAGACCCGTCTCCGCCGGTCCGGCACCGGCCGGGGTGAGCTGGATCCCGATGCTCACCTGGACCGCGAGGTAGCCGGCGGCCAGCGCGAGCCAGGGCACCGTGCTGGCGCTCGCCAGGACGCAGGCGACCAGCGCGACGTAGTCCAGCGCCCAGCTGAGCAGGGCCCAGGAGGCGAACCCCGACCACGCCCTCGCGGACGGGCGGAACCGCGCCAACCGGCCGAGGAGTTCGTCGAGCGGACTGATCCCAGCGTGCACCCACCGGCCGTTGCGGAGCGCGGGAACGTGCCGCACCAACGCGAAAACCCGGCGGGCGGCCCAGTGCGCCGCCGCGGGCCGGTGAACCAACCGCGAACCGAGAACCGCGAGCGCCGCGAACAACGCGACCAGTCCCAGTGCCGCGGGCCAGCCGAGCACACCGGCGCCGGCGAGCATCGCGGGAGCGGGCACGACGAGCACCGCCGCCGACAGCAGCGCCGCCACCGTGGCCGACCAGAGGGACGCCGCCGTGTCCACACCTCGCGCGCGCAGTGCCGCCACGGTGTAGGCGGCGCCGGCGGTGGACCCGGCGGACGGCATCGTTTGTGCGATGGCGTTTCCGGCGAAGTTGACGGCCTGCACCGTTCCCACGGGCACGCGCGCGCCGGCGGTGACCAGCAGGCGGCGGTGCAGCTCACCGTAGGCCGCCAACGACGACAGCGCGGCGGCCACGGCGAGCGCCACCCACTGCCAGCGCACCGCGGCGAACCGCGCGCCGAAGTCACCGACGGTCGTCAGCGCCGGCGCGACCCGCCACACCGCGATCCCGATGCCGCCCGCGGCCAGCACCACGTCGAGGACCAGCCGCACGGCAGGTCGCCGGGCGGTGCGCAGCGCCTCCCGCAGCACCGGTCAGCCGAGGTAGGCGGCGACCAGCTCGACGAGGTCCAGCGTGCGGTGGGCGTAGCCCCACTCGTTGTCGTACCAGCCGAACACCTTCACCAGGTTCTCGTCCGCCTTCGTCAGGGTCGAGTCGAACACGCACGAAGCCGGATCACCCACGATGTCCCGCGAGACGATCGGCCGGTCCGTGTAGCGCAGCACCGTCTTCAGCCCGCCCGACGCGGCTTCCGCGAACGCCCGGTTCACCTGCCCGGCCGTGGCGGGTTCTTCGAGCTCCACGGTGAGGTCCGTCAGCGAACCGTCCTCGACGGGTACCCGCACCGACACGCCGTCCAGCCGGCCCGCGAGTTCGGGCAGCACCTCGCCGATCGCCCGCGCCGCACCGGTGCTGGTCGGGATCAGGTTGACCGCCGCCGACCGCGCGCGCCGCAGGTCCTTGTGGGGGCCGTCCAACAGCGACTGGTCGCTGGTGTAGCTGTGGATCGTCGTCATGAAACCGCGCCGCACCCCGAACGCGCGGTGCAGCACCTGCGCCATGGGCGCCACGCAGTTGGTGGTGCACGAGGCGTTGGAGATCACGTCGTGCCGGTGCGGATCGTAGGCGTCCGCGTTGACCCCCATGACGATCGTCGCGTCGACCCCCTTGCCAGGCGCGGACACGATCACCTTCCGCGCCCCCGCCGTCAGGTGCGCGGCGGCCGCTTCGCGGGTGCGGAACCGGCCGGTGGACTCGATCACGACGTCCACGTCGTGCTCGCCCCACGGCAGGCGTGCCGGGTCGGCCTCCTCGGTCACGTGGACCGTCTGCGTCCCGACCACCATGGCCGACTTGCGCACGTGTACGGGCGTGCCGAGGTGGCCGTAGGTGGAATCGAACTCCAGCAGGTGCGCCAGCGTCTCCGCCGGCACCAGGTCGTTCACCGCCACCACCTCGATGTCCTCGCGGGGAGCGGCGAGCACGCACCGCAGCACGTCCCGCCCGATCCGGCCGAACCCGTTGATCGCCACTCGCGTCGCCATGTCTCGTCTCCTTCGCCGGGTTTCGGCCCATGCTTCGTCCGCCGGGCGTGCACGGCCTAGGGACTTCCGGCCTTTGCCGTGAGGCCCGAGGCCGCTTGGCCGACTCCGGTGCGGCTCACGGCGCGAACTGACGCGAGGTCGAGGACGCCCACCGACTCCCGGTCCAACCACTTCCAGCAGAGCGGACTTGCCCACCAGCAAGCCCGCGGAGCACCACCGCACCCGCCTGAGGCCAGCAGGCCGGCGATCACCTCCTGCTCGCTCGCCCGCGACCCACCAGCACGCCGACCCCCATCCCGGACCTCCGCGGTGGCTAGACCGGCGCCACCGGAAGCACCACCCGTGAGGCCGACAGGTCGATCGTCCGGTGCGACGGCAGCATTCTCGTCGAGGTGGCCGGGTCCTCGCCGGTACCCAGGTTGCGTTCCCAGCGCGGATGCGACCCGCCCGCGACGATCAGCCGAAGCCGGTTGCCCCCCGCGAACCGGTGCGCGACGGGGTCAAGCTCGACCCGGACCACGTCCGGGGGCGCCGACGGGTCGAGCCGGACGAACCCGTCGCTCATGTTGCGCGAGCAGCCACGAGTATCCACTTCGGACAGACGGACGAACAGGTCCGCGAAGGGGTTGTCGGACCGGTGACCGAGTTCCACCACGGGGCTGCCGAGGACTTCGAGGTGCGCGGTCAACGGCTCCGAGGTGAAGGCCAGCACGTCGGAACGCGAGGCGAGCGCGCTGTCGTCGGTGTAACCAGCGGTGATACCAGGAGAAACCTGCGTGACGAAGGGGCCACCGCAGGTGGGCGTCGGCGTAGCCGGGTCATAGGTGAACCCGCCCACCTCTCCCGGCTCCGCCGGCCGCGTGGCCAGAAGCTCGCCCGAGCGCGGGTACAGGACCTGCTCGACCGTCGGGGGTGGCCAGGCCGGGAGGTCGCGCCACCCCTCGCCCGGGCCGCTGACGAACACCTTGACGGGCGTGACCCGATGCTGAACCCCCGATCCGGCCAGGTGCTCGTCGAACCAGGCGAGGGCTTCGGGGAGCAGGACACGGGCGCCCTCGGCGCCCCCCTGCGCATGCGTCCACGGGCCCATGGTGAGCCCGACATCGATGCCCCGTTCGGCCAGCCGCGCGTACCCCGCCAGCGTCTGGCGGAGGAAACCGTCCTGCCAGCCACCCTGCAGCAGCACCGGGACGCGCGCACGGTCCAGCGCACCGGTCAGGTCCGCGCGCTTCCACCACGGGTCGTCCAAGTCCCGCCGGCTGACCCACTCGCGATACCAGGGTGCCTGTCCGCCCATCAGCTTCTCGGCCGCGTCCACCAGCGGAAGACCCGCCAAGGCCTTCTTGACACGGCCCCGGGCGGACAGCACCGCGAGCATCCGGGACAGGATCGGCTTCTCCTGCTGGGTCGTGACGAACGACCACTCCAGCATCGTGCTGAGCGTGAACGCTCCATTGGTATAGACCAGCGCGCGGAAGTCGTGCGGCGCGTGCGCGATGACGGCGGTGACCAGCTCCGGCGGAGGATCCTTCAGCAGAGCCCAGGCGGCGAAGCCGACCGAGGAGAAGCCGTGCGCGGCGAAGCGCCCGTCGAACCACGGCTGCTCGCGCATCCAGGCGACGATGTCGGCCGCGTCGTCGGCCTCCCGCATGTGCGGTTCGAAGGTTCCGCCCGACCCGAACGTGCCCCGCCACCGGACCAGCAGGACCCGGTAGCCACGGCGGGCGAACAGCCCGCCGGTCATCGCCATGCCCATCGCGTTGTAGCCGTAGGGCGAGTTGACGAGGATCGTTCCGGACACCGGCCCTTCCGGCTCCAGGAGATCCGCGAGCAGGTCGACACCGTCTCTCATCGGGATCCGCACGTCACGGGTCGTGCGGTAGCCGGTCGTCGCGGCGGGCAGCCGGGCGTACTTCGTCCACAGCAGGTCGGCGAGCCGTTGCCCGAGCGTCCGTTCCCTGGCTCGCTGGTTCATCCGTCCTCCGTCTCGCCACCTGACCACAACCTACACCAGCTTTCAGTATTTATTGAAAGTTCGTGCGGTATGGTGGCGGTGAGATGACCGAAGGGGGCGCCGTGCGCGAAGACGAGAGAGACGAGGTCAGCCGGTTCGCCGAACGCTTCGCCGCCACCCTCACCGACACCGGCTTTCCCCGTCTGGCCGCCCGTGTCTTCGCGACGCTGCTGGTCAGCGAGAGCGGGCGGATGACCGCCGCCGAACTCTCCGGACGGCTGCGCGCCAGCACCGGCGGGGTCTCGGGTGCCGTCCGCTACCTGGTCCAGCTCCGCCTCATCCGCACCGAACGGGACCCCGGGACGCGCCGCCACGCCTACGTCGTCGACAGCTCGTGGTACGAGTCCACAGTCACGGCGAACCCGTTCCTCGAAAGGGGCGAGGCCGACCTCCGCGAAGGCATCGCCGTCCTGGGCGAGTCACCAGCAGCCGACCGGCTGACCGAGACACTCGAGCTCATCCAGTTCCTCAAGGAGGAGACCCGCGCCATGATGCGTCGCTGGCACGAACGCAAAGCGGCGCCACGCACACGACGAACCGCGGGCCGGGCCTGAGGGCCAAGATCTTCGAGGCGCTCCCGGCCGCACCCCTCGTAGTACTCCAGCAGCCGCCACAGCTCGGTCAGCTAGTAGTTGTGTGCCACGGCCTGCCGAGTAATCCATCGATCGGCCATGGGGCGGCCCGCCTGCTGTGCCGTCTGGGCCAGGTAGCGCCGTCAGGTTGGCCGGCAGGGCCGGTGCGCCAGTAGAACGCACACGACGTCGTTTCGATCCCGGACGACCCGAGAGTTCCAGGGACCCCCTCGACGGTCACGTCGCAGCAGGAGCTGCCCGTCCGCACCGACCTTCGCCGGTGCGGACAGACCTACTCGATGATCTCGCGGACCAGCGCGAACCAGACTTCCCACCTGATCGAAGCGGCCTCAGGAGCATTCGGCGCCGGGAACATTTACCTTCGTCACGAGCTCGCTGTGCAGCAAATAGGCGTCCAACAGCGCCTGCAACGCCCTACCCCTGACCCCCGAGCTCTGCCCAGGCCGCGGCGCGCGCTCCAGCCCTTGTGGCCAAGCACGTAAGCGAAGCGCTACGCCGCACACGCAGGGCACAGTCACCGTCAAGGAAGCTGCAGGTCGGTCGCATACACCAGGCTGGGGACTTGGGTCAGTTCCCCCTCGGACACTTCCCATAACCCCAACTGTGCGGGTCGAGATTCGTCTCGGCTCGCACTGTTCGTTTTCCAGGGTGGTAGACCTCCGCCTTGTCCGCCGGGTCGGGGTTGATCAGCGTCCGGCGGATGTCGCCCAAACCGTGAGCTTGTTCCTCGTCCGTGATGTCGGCGCGCCCGGCGAGAGCCTGGCCACCAGTGGCGGCGGTCTTGCCGACGAGCGCGTCGAGACGGTCCGTTCGACGAGCCACCACGGTCACCCGTGCGCCGAGAGCGGCCGGCGCCAGCGCGACCTGCACGCCGCGCGCCTGCTGCCGACCCGCCTGGGCCTGTCCCCCGAGGACCTCCTCACGACGCCCGCCGCCCGGCCAACGATGCCCACCTTCCGTGAGTACATCCCGATCGTCTCGGCCGCGGTCACCGACGACACCCGCCGCGTCTACGGCTCCTACCGGAACCGCATCGACGCTCACGGGGGACACCGCCCACTCGACGAACCCACCCCATCAGAGTCGAACAGCTGGCCGAGCACGTGGAGATCAACGTCGTTCCGCGGCGCAATGCCCGCGGCGGACGGGGAGGCAGTGTGGGCCGAGCGCTGACGCTGCCGGCAAATCGGGTCCGCGTGCCCGTGGCGTTCCGGCACACGCAACACCGCCCGGCACGTGTCGCCGCGGGCGACGAGGGTCAGCCGCCGTGATCAGCGATCGCCTGGACACCGAAGCCCGGCGCCTGCCCGACAGGGCCGTGCCGGGACTCAACGCGCGCTTTGCCGGCTCCGGTAGGCCGTGACGCTGGCCCGGTGTGCGCAGGTTCGTGTGCAGTATTGCTTCGACCCGTTGCGCGAGAGGTCCACGAAAGTCGCCCGGCAGGCCGGCCCGGCACAGACGCCGAGGCGGGCCGGACCGAGCGTGGCGATCACGGAGGCCAGTGCGCTGAGTGTGGTCGCGGCCAGGTGCGCCCAGCAGCGGTCGGTATCGGAGGTGATCTCGGTCCGCCAACGGTCGTGATCGTGGCGCAGCGCCGGGGTGGCGCGGCTGCGGCGCAGACCGTCGTTGATCAGGGCCGCGGCTTCGCCCGCGTCCGTGTTCGCTCGTTCGAGCACGGCACGCACCGTCTCGCGCAGCGCGCGGACCTCCGCCAGATCGGCACGGGTGAGACGCCGCCGGCCGGCTCCGTGGTCCGCGGGCTCGGCTGGGGAATGCTCGTCGAGGAAGTCCCGCAGCTGCTCCACGGTCTCGAGCTCGTCCTCCCCCTTGACCGGCTTCAAGGTGTTGGCAAGATCGACGGCCGTCTGGACCGCCGATGGGTTGTAACACGCGTCAAGCATTTGACGTGTCTCCTCGCCGCCTTATAACGTGATACCCGTTGTAGCTTTTGCGTGTCACAGCGTACCCCGGAGGCGATGGCGATGCCGCAGGCGATCCCGTCTGGGAGGGTCCTCCGCGGCGGATCGGGAGACGCCCCGGACGGGCGTCGGCTCGGGCTGACGCTGGGCCTGCTGGTGCTGCCGATGTACATGGCACTGGGCGCACCGTCGGTGGCGCTGCCGGTCATCGGCCGCGCGCTGGGGGTGCCGTTCGGGGCCACGGCGTGGATTCTCGCCGCGTGGTCGCTGACCTCCGCGCTCGCGATGCCGGTCGCGGGCCGGCTGATGGCCCGGCGGAGCCCCTTCCGGGTACTCGTCGCCGGGGTCGTGGCACTCGCCGCGGGCTCGGCGCTCGCGGGGTTCGGCCCGACACTGGCAGTCGTGATCATCGGCCGGCTGATCGGTGGTGCCGGGGCGGGTACGACCGTGATCGCCGTCTTCGCCGCGGTCACTGCCCTTGCGGGGCGGGAACGGATTCGCGCGCTGGTAATCGTCGCAGCCGCCAGCGCCACGGCGTCGGGGTGCGGGACGCTGTTGGGCGGGGCGGTGACGGCGTGGCTGGGGTGGCGTGCCGTGCTCGCGATCCCGGTCCTCGCGCTCCCCCTCCTGCTGGCCGCAGTGCCGGGTAGGCGCGCACTGACGCGGAACGGTGGCAGGGAAGGGAACAACTCGGCCGAGCGACTCGACATCGTCGGCGCGGCCGTGCTGTCCGTGCTCGCCGGTTCGCTGATCACGTTGCTGCAGGCCCATTCGGTCGGCCTGTCCACTTCGGTCACGCTCGTCGTGGCTGCCGCCGGGGCGCTCGCCGCCGCGGGACTGTGGTGGCGCGTGCGGCGCACGCCCGACGGGTTCGTGCCCCGGCGGGTGATCACCGCCCGCGGCTTCCTGCCAGCCGGCCTCATCGGCGGGACGGTCTTCGCCGGCTACTACGGCGTGCTGTTCCTCGCCCCGTCCCTGATCGAGCAGGCCACCGGCGGTGGCGCCCTGGAAGCCGGCGTGCTCCTGGTCCCGGCTGCCGCCTGCTCGGTACCCGCAGGGCGGCTGGCCGGCGCCGCGTCCGCACGGTTCACCGCGTGGCAGGTCTCGGCCGGGCTCGCGGCACTCACCGCCGTCGGCGTGCTCGTGGTCGCGATCTTCACCGGGCCGATCCCGGTTGTCGTCGGCGTGGCGCTGACCGTGTGCGGATTCGCCGGCGCCCAAGCCGTACTGGTGGGCCTCGCACCGGAACTGGTCACCGCGCACGATCGCAACACCGCACAGGGCCTGCTCACCTCCGTGATCAACCTGGGTGGCGGGATCGGCCCGGCCGCGGTCGCGGGCCTGTCCGGCATCGCGCCGGTGCCGGTGGCCCTCGCCGTGCTCGCGGCACTTCCCTCGACCGGACTCGTCCTCAGCCTGACCCGGCGCCCCGGTGCCGGCATCCGATAACCCCGTGACCGGAAAGGAGCCCGC
The DNA here is from genome assembly GCF_039542405.1 of Amycolatopsis dongchuanensis. Taxonomy (NCBI): domain Bacteria; kingdom Bacillati; phylum Actinomycetota; class Actinomycetes; order Pseudonocardiales; family Pseudonocardiaceae; genus Amycolatopsis; species Amycolatopsis dongchuanensis. The sequence continues at coordinate 4,396 of NZ_BAABIB010000010.1, read as the reverse complement.
CATGGCCCCCGAGCCATTCAAGGTCAGCATCACCGAAACCGAGATCGCGGATCTGCGGGAACGGTTGCGGCGGACGCGATGGCCCGAGCCCGAGCCGGTGGACGACTGGTCGCAGGGCGTGCCGCTGGCCTACGCGCAGGAGCTCTGCCGCAGCTGGGCCGAGGACTACGACTTCGGGTTCGCCGAGCGGCTGAACGCCTTCCCGCAGTACCGCGACACGATCGACGGACTGGGCATTCACTTCCTGCACGTCCGGTCACCAGAACCGGACGCGTTCCCGCTCGTGCTCACGCACGGATGGCCGGGTTCGGTGCTCGAGTTCCTGGAGATCCTCGGCCCGCTGACCGACCCGCGCGCACACGGCGGCGACCCGGCGGACGCGTTCCACGTGGTCGCGCCGTCGTTGCCCGGATACGGCTGGAGTGACAAGCCGTCGACGACCGGGTGGAACGTCACGCGCATCGCGCGCGCCTGGGACACGTTGATGGTTTCGCTGGGATACGAGCGGTACGGCGCGCAAGGCGGCGACTGGGGTTCGGCGGTGTCCGGCGCGCTGGGTGAGGTGGCGCCCGAGCGCGTCGCCGGCGTGCACCTGAACCTGGGGTCCGTGGCGGCGGGCACCTTCGACGACCCGACACCCGCGGAGCTGGCGAACCTCGAGGCCGAGAAAGAGTTCCAGCGCACCGGCCGGGGGTACTCGGCCATCCAGTCGACCCGGCCGCAGACCCTCGGCTACGGCCTCACCGACTCCCCGGCGGGCCAGGCCACCTGGATCGCCGAGAAGTTCTGGGCCTGGACGGACAACAACGGACACCCCGAGGACGCGTTGTCACGGCAGACCATCCTCGACGAGATCTCGGTCTACTGGTTCACCGCGTCGGCCACGTCATCGGCGCGCCTGTACTGGGAAAGCTTCGCCAACTTCCGGGACAAGGTCACCGCGCCATCCGGGCTGTCGGTCTACCCGCGCGACATCACCCGCCCGTCGCGGCGGGAGGCCGAGCTGAGGTTCACCGACCTGCGCTGGTTCGAGGAACTGCCGCGAGGCGGTCATTTCGCCGCGTTGGAGCAGCCGGAGTCGCTGGTCGACCAGGTGCGCGGGTTCTTCCGCCTCTTCCGCTGAGGAATCGGCTACCGCGTCACTTTGCGAAGGCGGCGGCTTCCCCGGGGAGTTCGGGGCCGGAATTCGCAGTTCCGGCAAGGAGTACGGCGAGCACCCGGTCTCGTTGTGTGGCACCGGCTTGGAGGTCCAGACAGTTCTGCGTCATCCCCGCCGCGGCGGCGGCGAGGAACGGCACGTCGGTCCACGACAGGTCCGGGCGCACGGCGCCGGCCCGCTGCGCCCGTTCGGTCGTCCGGCGGATGAGATCGCGCAGACGGTCGCGCGCCTTGTCGGCCTCGGGACTTCCGCCCTGCGCGGCCAGCGCGTCCGACAGGCCCCTGTTCTCCACCTGGGACAGCGTGAACGCCCGCAACAGCCGGGCGAAACCCCGGCCTGGATCGGGATCCTCGAGCGCGGCTCGCGCCTTGTCCTCCAGTTCGCCGATGACCTCCAGCAGGATCGTCTCGAGCAGCGCCTGCCGTGACGGGAAGCGCCGGTAGAACGTGCCCGGCCCGACACCGGCCCGCTTGACGATCTCGTTGGTCGACACGTCGAGCCCGACTTCCGCGACGGCCTTGCGCGCCGCCGCGACCAGTGCCGCCTCGCTTCGCCGGGCGTCCGCCCGCAGTCCAGCCATGCCCCCACGCTAGACGGAGAGGGGTTCTCCGTCTAGCGTGGGGGCATGGGAAAACGAGTTTGGCTGGTCACCGGCGCGTCCGGAGGACTGGGCTCAGCGCTGGTGCACGCGGTCCGCGCGGCCGGGGACGAGGTGTTCGCGATCAGCAGGAAATCCGTGGACATCAGCGACCCTGAGCAAGTCCGGCGGGCTGTCGCCGGGGCCGTCACCGCTCTCGGCCGGATCGACGTCGTCGTGAACAACGCCGGCTATGCGGCGGCGGGCGCCTTCGAGGAGCTGTCCGACTCGGCGCTGCGCGAACAGTTCGAGGTCAACTTCTTCGCGGCCGCCAACGTCCTGCGTGCGACGTTGCCGTACCTGCGGGCCGCTCGCTCGGGTCACATCGTGCAGATCAGCTCGCTGACCGGTCAGATCGGCGCCCCCGGGATGAGCGCGTACACGGCGAGCAAACACGCGCTCGAAGGGTTGTCGGTGTCGCTCGCCGAGGAGCTGGCTCCGTTCGGCATCCAGGTCAGCATCGTCGAACCGGGCGCCGTCAACACCGGATTTCGCCGGAGCTGGGCCGAACGCGAGCGTCCCGGGACGATCGCCGACTACGACGATCTCGCCGCCCGGCTCGACCGCATGGGGCGCGATGCTCGGCGGCCGACCGAGCCGGAGGAAGTGGCTGCCGCGATCATCGCGCTGGTCGGCCTGCCGCAACCGCCCTTGCGGCTCACCGTCGGCAGCGACGCCTCGGCCGGAATCCGCGCCGCCCGGATCCGCCAGCTGGCCGACTTGGAGACCCGATGGATCGCCTGACCGGCAAGACCGCGTTGATCACCGGTGGCAGCGAGGGAATCGGCCTCGCCATCGCCACGGCCTTCGCGCGGGAAGGGGCGAACCTCGTGCTTCTCGCGCGCGACAGCCGCAAGCTCGACGCTGTGACATTGCCGAACACGCGCACCGTCGCCGTCGACCTCAACGACGAGGACGCACTCGTCGCCGCTGCCGGATCCCTGGACGTCGACGTGCTCGTGAACAACGCCGGTGTCTCGCACATGCCGCCGCTGTCCGAACTCACCAAGCCCCAGTTCGACGCGATGGTGCACCTCAACCTGCGCGTACCGGTGCTGCTGACCCAGTTGCTGCGCGAGCGGCTGAGCGCGATCGTGAACATCTCCAGCTACTGGGCGGACAAAATGGTCGCCGGGCGCCCCTCTTCGGTCTATTCGGCCACCCGCGGCGCGCTCAACTCGCTCACCAAGGCGCTGGCGAACGAACTCGGTCCGCGTGTCCGGGTCAACGCCATCGCGCCCGGCTCGATCCGCACGCCGACGTTCGAACGCGCCTACCTCGCGCGAATGACCTCGGACCAGCGCGCGGATTACCTGCACTACGTCCACGACGCGTATCCGGCCCAGCGGATCGGCGAACCCGAGGACGTGGCCGAAGCCGCCGTTTACCTCGCCTCGGACGACGCCCGCTGGGTGACCGGCACAGTGCTGCACGTCGACGGTGGACTGACGATCAGGTAGGACACGCGCGCCGACGCCGTCCGGATTGGACCGGTCCCGACAGTCCTTCGAGCCCGCTTCACGGCGCCGAGGTGATGCCGTGCGAGACGTAGGCGGCCAGGTTCTCCTCGAGCGGGCGCGGCGTGAACCGCGCGCCCGGCGGTCCGAGTGACCCCTCGATGCGGTCGACCCGGAAGGACGGGTTCGTGCTCACCCACGCCGTCGAACGCGTCGACCTGCCCGCCACACTGGCCGCACACCTACAACCATCACCGTGGCCACACCCCGCTCGCAGGCCACCCACAGGTCAGTACAACTAGATCGGCGACCTCAGCCGGGTGCGAGGCGAACACGGCGTGGAACGCGCCCTCGATGCTGACGATCTCGCTCTTGGCTCGCTCGGCCATGAAGTGCTGGGCGGCTGCCGTTACCCGCACTCCTGTTTTGTGATCAACCGCCCGCTTGGACGCGAGAATGCAGTGCGGTGACCACTTTCCGCGCCGAGTCGAAGGCGCCGTTCTGCCAGGCGATCCAGTAGGTGAGCCAGTCGCCCGCGAAATAGACCCGGCCCTGTGGCTGGTTCAACAGCTCGTATTCACCGGTTGTGCGCGACGGCCAGCCGACCCAGCCCGCCTCGAGGTACGGCGTGCGGTGCCAGGCGACCGAGAACGCGTTCGCCAGCTCGGTCCGGTACCTGTCGCCGTGGATCTTCGCACCCTGCGCGAGCGCACGCTCGACCCGTTGCCCCGGCGTCAGTGATCCATAGGTCCGCGCGTTGGCGCCGGTGTTGTAGTAGCCGACGATCGTGCCGCGCTTGCCGTGGAAGCCGTACGAGGGGTACCAGACGTGCGTGAGATCGAGGTCGGTCTCGGTGATCCCGCCGTAGATCCGGTCCTCCGCCTCCCACCAGCGGCTCCTGTACTCGAGACCGATCTTGCCGACAGGTGTCAGCGTAGGTGTCTTGAGCGCGGCGGTCACGGCGTCGCCGAGGTTTGTCGGCACGCGCGCCATGATGTGCGGCGGCAGCGCGGCGACGCAGTAGTCCGCACTGATCGTGCGCTCGCCGGTGGCGTCGCGATAGGCGACCTCGACGCCGTTCGCGTGGTTCGTCACGCGGGTGACCTCCGCGCCGAGGCGGACCTTGTGCGTGCCGATCGCGCG
>NZ_BAABIB010000009.1:0-11411 GCF_039542405.1 Amycolatopsis dongchuanensis | reverse complement strand
CGACAGGCCGCCAACGGTCACCTCAACCCGGGACAACGTCCCTGAACATCACACCTAGCGCCGGGGTACACGGTCCGGCACCCAGGTCCTGCCCGGCCCCGCCCCGCCTGACCTTGCACGCCTTCGCACCCGATCCTGCACCGCCCAGCACACCGGCCCCGTTCGCGTCTCCCGCCCAGCACACCTGCCCCGTTCGAGTCTTGCCTGCCTCACACCGGCCGAACGCTGCGCCCCACGGCCCGATCTCGCCTGACCTGCGCCGCCCGGCACCCGATCCTGCCCTGCCTGGCCCGCGCGGTCTGGCACCCGATCCCCTGGCCCGCCTGGCCTGGCATCTCAGGCACCTGAGGCCGCCCCGCCCGCCTGGCCTCCTCCGCCCAGCACATCGGCCCGGTATCGCACCTTGCCTGCCTCGCACCTGCCGACACGCTGCGCCCTACGGCCCGATCTCGCCTGACCCGATGCCTGCCCGCCCGGGCAATACCGCTAAGTTAGTACGTTTTACCTGGTCAGGGCGTTATCGGAGGCTCTGTTCAGTCGTTCCCGCCGGTTAGGCGGTTCTCCACTTGAGACAGTCGCCGTTGCGGTTGAGGGGAATCTTCAATCGAGGCAACTGTTCTGTCGGGGTGTGACCGCTCTGTGGGCGACGCCTCCAAACGCCTCTGAGCTGCGGAAACTCGCCTAAACTTAGCGGTATTGCCCGCCCGGGCGAGGCAACCGGCGACTCGGCACGAGCGCCCTCAGCGGCAACCGCCGTCGATATTCATGTCCGCCTCGCCGTCCACGGGCAAGACCCGCCCTGACCGCGACCCGCCCAGCCGCGGCGCCCGACCAGCACAACCAGCAACGACGCACGGTCCGCGGCATCACCGCAAGCCGCTACCACCACGCGGCCGCGCCAGCACGCCCGTATCGCCAAAGCCGCGTCACCAACGCGGCCGCGCCACCGCCAACTGCGCCACCACAGGCCCGCGCCGCCGTGCGGTCACGCCACCACAGGCGCGCCGCCGTGCGGTCACGCCACCACACGCCCGCATCACCGCAAGCCGCGGCACTGCGCGCAAGGCCGCACCACCCAGCCACGGCGGCCCCCACGCCCACCACCCAGCCCGCACCCCACAACCCACCTCACCGGCGGGTGCTGTCCTCCACAAAACGGGCCGCGATGATGTTCAGCTTCACGTTCTCGTGCTGGGAGCGCGTCGTCAGCATCTGGAACGCCTCGTCTTCCGTGATGCGGTGCGCGGCCATCAGGATCCCCTTCGCCTGCTCGATCACCGCCCGCGACTGCATCGCGATCCGCAGGTGCCGCACCTGCTCCCTTGCCTGCGTCGCGCGGTGGGACAGGCGCAGCACCGTCGTCACGACGAGGGTGTACAGCTCCAGGATCTGCTGGTCCAGCTCCAGGAAGCCATGTCCGCCGAACCCGAAGAGGTTGATCGCGCCCGAAAAGCCCTCGGCGACGGCGAGGGGCGAAGCGAGATAACTGCCGACCCCGTGCTCCCTCGCCACAGTGGTGAAGTGCGGCCACAGCTGCCGCGCCGTGTCGATCTCCACGCGGACGATCTCGCCGGTCCGGGCCGCACGGAGACAGGGCCCGTCCCCCTCGTCGTACTGCGCGGAGTCGATCTTCACGGCCACGTCGTGCGTCGTCGCGGCGGTGGTGGCACCTTCGGCGCGCACCAGGGTGATCGAGGCCATGTCGGCACCGGGCACGACACGCACCACCTGCTCGCACACGGCCTGCAGCAGCGCACCGGGATCATCGGTGACGGCGACCGTGTCCGACAACGCCTCGAGCGCCTGCCGCACCTCGTCGAGGTGTGCCGACGATCCGCCCGGCAGCTCGCTCATCGTGGCCTGCATCCTCCGTCGTCCAGTCGCGGGAGGCGGACGACGCGGAACGGCCGTCCACCGGTAGCCGCTGGCTGGTCAACGGACTGCGGCAAGTTTACCCAAGCCCCCCAGTGGGTACTACAGGCTGTTACGCTCCCCGCAGTTCGCCGAACCAGGGGGGTCCACACCGTGCGTGCACTCCCCGCCGTGCTGCTCCTCGCCCTGCTCGCGTCCTGCGGAAAAGCCGCTCACCCCGACAACGGGATCGAGCCGCCGCTGCTGACGGTCGGCCCCAGCACCCCGGTCGACACCCCCGGCCCACGCTGCCCGGACTCCGGACTCAGCGTCACCGCGGGCGAGGTCGACGCCGCGCTCGGGCACCGCGCCAGCGTGCTCACCGCCACCAACTGCGGCACCACACCCGTCCGCCTCGACGGCTACCCCGCGATCCGGCTCCTCGACGCCACCCGCGCACCGCTCGCCGTCACGGTCGCGCACGACTCCTCGTACATGGCGATCGACCCCGGCCCCGCCCCACTCACCGTCGCACCCGGCGGGCGCGCCCTGACCGTGCTTTCGTGGTCCAACACCGTCACCTACGGCGACTCCGCGACCGGCGCCTTCGTCGAGGTCGTCCCGCTCCCCGGCGCCGCCGCGCAAACCCTCCCGCTCGACACCGACCTCGGCACCACCGGCAGCCTCACCGTCACGGCCTGGGCGTCGAGCCTGCGCAGCTGACCACAGATCGACATCCGCCACCACCACGGGATACGTTCGAGTCCGTGGAGACGAGGGCACTCACGACGCGGATCCGGGACAGCGCCAAGCCGGTGGTCCGCTGGGGACTGCGGCACGCACTAGCCCGCACCGCCGTGCGGACCGCGGCGAAGCGGGGCGACCTGCAGGCCCGGCTCATCACCCAGGCCGGAACCACCGCGACCGCCGGGCTTTCCGGGCTCTTCGACGAGATCCGGGCACACGGCCCCCTGCTCAAGGGCAGCTTCGCCTACATCACCACCGGTCACGCCGCCGTCAAGGAGGTGCTGACCAGCAACGACTTCCAGGCCGGGTTCGGCACGGTCGAGAACGCGTTCGTCGCGCGGCTCGACGCGTGGTCCGAGCCCGGGCACGTGCACCCCGTCGAGCGGCCGTCCCTGCTGGTCACCGAGCCGCCCGACCACACCCGGTACCGCAAGCTCGTCACGCGTGTGTTCACCGCCCGGGCCGTGGAGAACCTCCGCGCCCGCACCGAGCAGATCGCCGCCGAGCTGCTGGACTCCCTCGACCCGGAGCGGCCCGTCGACCTCGTCGAGACCTACTGCAGCCTGCTGCCCGTCACCGTCATCGCCGAGATCCTCGGAGTGCCCGAGCACGAACGGAAACGCGTCCTCGAACTCGGTGCCGCCGCCGCGCCCAGCCTCGACATGGGCCTGTCGTGGCGCCAGTTCCGCGCGGTCGACTCGGCGCTGGCGTCCTTCGACGCCTGGCTGCGCGACCACCTCGACCACCTGCGCGCGCATCCCGGCGACAACCTGCTCAGCCGGCTCGTCGCCGCGAAGGAGGACGGCGTCGGCCTCACCGACCAGGAGCTGCGGTCCACCGCCGGGCTCGTGCTCGCCGCCGGTTTCGAGACCACCGTGAACCTGCTCGGCAACGGAATCGCCCTGCTGCACCGGAACCGGGCGGAACTGGAGACCCTCCGGCGTGAACCGGAGCTGTGGTCCAACGCCGTCGAGGAGATCCTGCGCACCGATCCGCCCGTGCTGCTCACCGGGCGCTCGTGCGTCCGCGACACCGAGGTGCTGGGCGTGCCGGTCCGTGCGAGGTCCCTCGTCACCACCGTCCTCGCCGGAGCGAACCGCGACCCTGCCGTCTTCACCGATCCCGGCCGCTTCGACGTCCGCCGCGAGAACGCCCGCGACCACGTCTCCTTCTCGGCCGGACGGCACTACTGCCTCGGTGCGGCACTCGCGCGGATGGAGGGTGAGGTCGGGCTGCGGGCGTTGTTCGACCGGTTCCCCGGCTTGACGCTGCTGCCGGGCGCCACCCGGCGCGGCACGCGGATCCTGCGCGGCTACGAAACGCTGCCCGCCCGGCTGCGTGGCTGAACGCGTTTTCCGCGCTGCGGGCGAGGGTATCTTCCCGCCATGATCGCGCGCAGCTGGCATCCGGAGTCCACTGTGGTCGGTGGGACGCCGATGCATTCCGGCACGCTCGGGCGCGGGCCGTCCGTGGTGTGCGTGCCGGGGCTGGGCTGCTCGCACCGGTACTTCCTGCCCCTCGCCCGGCGGCTGGCTCCCCACGCCCACATCAGCGCACCCGACCTGCCGGGTTTCGGGGCCTCACCGGGCCCCGCCGAGGCGCTCGACGTGCGCGGGCTGTCCCTCGCGCTCGCCGGCTGGCTGCGGGCCACCCGGCGCGGCGGCTCGGTGCTGGTGGCCAACTCCGCCGGGTGCCAGGTGGTCGCGGATCTCGCCGTGCACTCGCCCGGCTTGCTCGGGCCCGTCGTGTTCATCGGCCCCACCACGGATCCCCACCTGCGCGCGTGGCCGAGGCAGGCCCTGGGGCTGCTCGCCGACGTGCCGCGCGAGCACCCCGCGCTCGCCCCGGTCGTCGGGCTCGACTACCTCAAGTGCGGCCCGCGCCGGTTTCTCGCCACGTTCCGGCACGTGCTGCGCGATCCGTGGGAGGACAAGCTGCCCGCCGTGCACACGCCGACGGTCGTGGTGCGGGGCACGCGTGATCCGCTCGTGTCGGGGAAGTGGGCACGCGAAGCGACCGCGCTCCTGCCCGCGGGACGGCTTGTCGAACTCCCCGGCAAGCCGCACGCGCTCAACTTCTCGGCTCCCGCCGAGACCGCCCGGATCGTGCTCGGGCTGCTCGCTCCGAGGCCGTCAGGCTGACGCGCGTGCCGCCTCGACGGCGTCGGCCATCGAACCCCGCCACGGATCCCCGTGTCCCGGCGCGAGGACTCCGGCGTCGAGCTTGGCGAACGCGTCCAGGCTTTCCCGCGACTCCTCGAGGAAGTGCGTGAAGAAGGCGGGGATCAACTGCGGCCCCGTCGTCCGCGAGAGCGGATGCCCGGTCACGAGCGCGTCGCCGGACGCCACGACCCCCTGGTCCGGCAACAGGTAGGCGACGTGGCCCGAGGTGTGCCCGGCACACGGCACGGGCACCGGGTTGCCCGGCAGGTCGAGCGCGCCTTCGGTGGGGAACGGCCGCGCGTGCGGGATCGACGGGTGTGTCAGCGCGCCCGCGCGGAGGATGCGCAGGATCCAGCCCGCCCCGCCCGGTCGCACGAACTGCTTGAGCACGTCCACCGGCGTGGCCTGTTCGAGCCGTTCCCGTCGCGCGTGCCCGACCTCGGTCGCGTGCGTGTACACCGGCGCGCCGTACCGTTCGTGGAAGTGGTTCAGCGCGCCCATGTGATCGAGGTGGGCGTGGGTGAGCAGCACGGCCCGCACGTCCTCGGGCCGGCGGCCGATGGCGCGGACCGACGCCTCCACGGCGGCGACGTCACCCGGCCAGCCACCGTCGATCAGCGTGACGTCCTCGCCGTCGCGCACCAGCACCCAGTTCACGTCGGTGCCGCGCGCCATGAACACGTTCGCGGCGACCTCGGCCACCTCACCCTTGCGCACGGCCGCAGCCTAGCCGCCCCGGCGCCGGCCCAGGAGCGCCGCCTTGCGACCCTGACGTTTCCGGGCGGGAAGCCTGCCCGCGACGGCATCGTCGAGGAGGCTGCCCACGGTCTCCGCGGCGCAGGCCCGGTTCGCCCCGATCCCGCCGGAGGGCCCGCGCTTGATCCAGCCGACGACGTAGGTGCCCGGCCGGACCCGCCCGCCCTCGTTCGGGATGGTGCCGGTCTGCTCGTCGAACGGCAGCCCCGGCACCGGGGTCCCCCGGTAGCCCACCGCGCGGATCACCTGTCCCGCCGCGATTTCCGTGCCCCCGCCGACACGCAGCCCGCGGACCTGGCTGTCCCCGGTGATCGCCTCCGGCGCGGAGTGGAAGCGCAGGACGATGCGGCGCTTGCCGTGCCGAGGCGGCGCGGACCAGTCGACGGTCTCCCTCGGCAGGTCCCGCAGCAGGGCCGCCTTGTCACCGGGCGCGGCCGCGTCGATCGTCTCGGCGATCCGCGGGTCGTGCGTGTCCACCACCAGGTCGACGTCCTCCCGCTGCGTGAGCGCGAGCAGTTCCGGCCTCGTGTACGCGGCCGATTCCGGGCCGCGGCGGGCGAGCAGCACCACCTCGCGGACCTTGCTGGTGCGCAAGCGGGAAAGCGCTTCCGGCGAGATCTCCGTGCCGGCCAGCGCGGCCGGGTCGGCGGTCAGGATCCGCGCCACGTCGAGCGCGACGTTGCCGGTGCCGACGACGACCACGCGCGCGGCCGACAGGTCCACCGCGTCCGCGGCCACGTCGGGGTGGCCGTTGTACCAGGCGACAACCGTCGTGGCGGCGAGGCTGCCCGGCAGGTCCTCCCCCGCGATCCCCAGCCGCCGCGCCGACGACGCCCCGACCGCGTAGATCACCGCGTCGTAGCGCTCCGCCAGCTCGTCGACGGTGACGTCCCGGCCGACCTCGACACCCAGCCGCAGCTTCACGCGCGGGTGGTCGTGGAAGCGCGCGAACGTCTCGCCGATCTTCTTCGTCGACGGGTGGTCGGGCGCCACACCGTAGCGCACGAGGCCGCCCGCGACCGGCAGCCGGTCGATGAGCGTCACGCGGGAACCGGTGTGCAGCAACAGGTCCTCGACCGCGTACATGCCGGCCGGGCCGGTGCCGACCACCGCGACGTCCAGCGGCGCGAAGTCGCTGGGGATCCGGCGGTCGAACGTCGGCGGCCCCCACGCGTGGAAGTTCGGCGCGAGACCGAGGACGTCCACCGGCTCCTGGTCGGCGTAGTACGCCGCGTTGATGTCGGCGTACGCGCGCATCGGGCCCAGCAGGCTGTCCGCGGGGAAGATCGCGTCGACCGGGCACGCGTCGGCGCAGGCGCCGCAGTCGATGCACGTGCGCGGGTCGACGTAGAGCATCTCCGTCGTCCCGAAGTCCGGTTCGTCCGGCGTCGGGTGGATGCAGTTGACCGGGCAGACCGAGACGCAGGACGCGTCGTTGCAGCAGGTCTGGGTGATCGCGAAGGCCATGGCGTCAGATCAGGTTGGCGCGCTTGTAGAACCAGGTCGAGGCCTTGGTCAGCAGCCCGGCCGAGTGGAGGAACTCCATCAGGCCCGCGCAGCTGGACCGCAGCATCGCCTTGTGGTGCTCGTTCGCCTTCGCCTCGCGCACGGCGCGCCTGGTGTCCAGGCCCGCGTTCGCGTACACCTTCGGGTTCACCATGCTGCTGACGATGAAGTACGACGCGATGGCCACGACCAGCGCGTTGTACTGGCGCCGCAGCCAGCCCGCGCCCTTGAGCCGCTCGCGGGTCTCCTCGCGGGCGAACTTCATGTGCCGCGACTCCTCGACCACGTGGATGTTGTTGATGGTGCGCACGAACGGGACCACGCGCTCGTCACGCATCCAGTCGCGCTGCATGACGTCGAGGACCTCTTCGGCGACCAGGATCGCGGCGTACGCGGCCTCGCCCTTGGCGGTGCTCTTGAAGAACCGGCCCAGCTCGACCGCGAGACGGCGGGGGCGGTAGGCCGGCGCCCGCAGCTTCGCGGCACCACGCGCGAACATGATCGAGTGCCGGCACTCGTCGGCGATCTCGGTCAGCGCCCACTGGAACGCGGGGTCGGTCGGGTCCTTGGCGTAGAAGTCGCGGAGCACCATCTGCTGCAGGATCATCTCGAACCAGATCCCGGTGCTGGCGACGGAAGCGGCCTCCTGCCGGGTCAGCTCACGCTGCTGCTCCGGGGTCAGCTCGGCCCAGTACGCGGTGCCGTAGAGCGTGCTCCACTCCGGGCTCGCGCCGTGGTAGCTCGTGTCGAGCGGGGTCTCCCAGTCGACTTCCTTGATCGGGTCGTAGGACAACGTCTCGGACGAGTCCAGCAACCGCCGCGCCATCTCTTCGCGGCCGGGCTCGGTCTCCTCCGCTCGCTGCGTACCGACGCTGGTCATAGCAGACTCCTTGCCGCACGATTGCCTGTTACCGAGGTTTACTGTTACCTAAGGTAACACGAACTTCGGCGCGCGTGCAGGGGGTGCTAGGAAGGGACCGCTATGCGAATCGATCAGCGAATCACCCTCAGCGCCGTGGTCCTGGCAGCCACCGCTCTCACCGCGTGCGGAACCTCGTCGGACAGCAGCGCCCCCGCTACCCCCTCGGCGCCGGCATCGATGTCGGCGACGACCGTCGTGCCCTCGAACATCACGGCACCGGGCACCAAGATGAAGTTCGGCGACCGTGCCGTGGTGAAGTGGCAGGACGGCTACGTCGGCATCACCGTCACCGGCGTGGACTCCGGCGACACGGCCGGTTTCCGGCAGAAGTTCGGCGAGAACGCCAACGACCTCGAGCCGTACTACGTCCGCTACACCGTCGAGAACCTGGGCGGCACCGACCTGTCCGTCAAGAACCCGCCCCTGGTCAGGGCGGCACTGGCCGACGGCACGAGCACGGGCACGTTCATCACCGGCTCGGTGGACCAGTGCGAGACCGTGCTCACGCCGCAGACGTTCACGACCGTCGGCGCCCAGGTCACGGAGTGCCAGCTGGACGCCGCGAGCACGGGCGACCAGGTCGGCGGCGCCCGCTACGCCCAGGGCGAGTACGACGAGCAGCCGCTGCTCTGGACGAAGTGACCACCGGGGTCAACCCGCCCGCAGGTGGTCCCGCAACCGCCGCGCGACGTGCGCCATCGCGGCCTCGGCCGCCGACTGGTGCGCGGCGGGCACGCGGGACTCGGTGAGCGCCACGACGGCGAACAAGCCGCCGTCAGCGTGTTCGACCACCCCGGCCTCGTGCCGCAGGGTCAGCAGTGTGCCGGTCTTGCCCGCCCACACCGTGGCGTCCGAGCTGAAGTCCGGGGCGAGGCGCTGCCGGAAAACGTGGTGCCGCAACAACTCCCGCACCCGGTCGGCCACCTCGGCGGCGATCTTCGACGGGGTCCACAGTCCCTGCAGCAGGTCGGCGCACGCCCTGGCCGACCCGGTGTTGGCCCGGGTGACGTCGAGCTGCGGGATGCGGTGACCTCGCCCGGCGGTGCCCGCTCCGATGGCCAGCGAGTGCGCCAGGTGGACGTCGGCGGCGCCGAAGCGTTCCGCCGGCGTGTCGGCCAGCTCGGCGATGAGGTGCCGGACCACGATCCCTTCGACGCCGAGCTCCCGCACGATCCGCGTGACCTCCGCGGGCGGGGTGAGCGCGAACAACGCGTCCGAGGCCGTGTTGTCGCTGATGGACGTGCTCAGGTACAGCAGGTCGTCGAGCGCGATGCGGGCCGGGTGGCGGAACCGGCTCAGGCCCGTCGGCCCCGGCGTGGTGACGCGGCCCGGCTGGACCTCCAGCGCGGTAGCGCCGTCGAGCTCGCCGCGGTGCACGCGGGTCAGCGTGGCGACCGCGAGCGGCACCTTGACCAGCGAGGCGAGCGGCCACGGGGTGTCGGTCTCGAAGCCGATCTCCGCACCGGACCGCAGGTCACGCACCAGGAACGAGCCCCGCAGCCCGGCGTCGTCGAGCACGTCGCGCAGTTCCCGCAGCAGCATCACGCCTCCCCCGTTCCCAGGCAGCGCCCGATCGACCGCGACAGCGGCCGGAGGCGTTCCTCGTCGTCACCGTAGGTCGTGGCCAGCGCGTAGCCGCGGACGAGCCGGAGTTCGCCGAGCGGCCGCCAGTGCAGATCGAGGTCGGCCGTTTGCGCCGCCGAGCACAGCAGCAGGTCCGAGGAGCCGAGCACGTCCGCGACGGCGGAGACGAGAGAGTCGGCGGCGACGACCTGCGAGGGGCGCAGGCCGAGCGCGTCACGGAGGCGGAACAGCGGATCACGCAGGTGCGGCACGTCGTCCTCCGGCTGCAGCCATACCCGCCGGGGTCGTGCCGCCTCAGCGCGGCCGGGTCGCAGGGTTTCCAGGTAGACGGTGCGTTCACGGGGAGCCACGGCGGCGGCGACCCCGAGCGGCACGGCCCACTGGGCCTGGTCCTCGGGCGCCGCGACCAGTGCTGCCCTGACCTGTTGCGTGCGCAGCAGATCCTCACGGGCGGCTGGCGCGGCAGGGCGGAAATCGAGGACGAGGTCGTGCTCCCGCGCCTCCGCGTCGAGGTGGGCGAGGTCCCGCGTGCCGCAGCACTCGGGCACGGCGAAGCGCAGCGGACGGCGGCGCGCCCGCCTGGCGTCGGACTCCAGCGCCTCGGCGAGACCGACGAGCCGTCGGGCGGCGGGCAGCACCTCGCGCCCGAACGGCGTCAGCACCGCTCGGCGCGTCGCCCGGTCGAACAGCCGGTCCCCGAGGCGTCGCTCGAGCGCGGCGATGCGGCGGCTCGCGACCGGCTGCGGAATCCCCGCGGCCGCCGCGCCCAGCGTGAAGCTCCCCCGCTCGCTGACGCTCACGAACGCCCGGCAGGCGTCGACCAGATCCACGGCGCGAAGTCTATGCCGATCCGGTATGGAAACCTCGGTTCGTGTCTTGGACAGCATGAGCAGGTCCCGGAAGGGTGGGAGTCATGTTCGCCAGAAGCACCCTGTTCGTCCTGCTGTTGTTCGGCCTGCTCACCGGCTGCGCGAGCACCGCGGTACCGCCGGCCGCCGGACCCGCGGAGCAGATCGCGGCCCCGGATTTCCACGACCTCGAAACCCGCTTCGGCGCCCGGCTCGGCGTGTACGCACTCGACACCGGCAGTGGCAAGGAGGTCGCCTATCACGCCGACGACCGCTTCGCCTACGCCTCCACGATCAAGGCGCTCGCCGTCGGTGCCCTCCTGCGAGAGGGCGCTGACCTCGACAAACGGCTCACCTATACCCAAGCGGACATCGTGTCGCACTCCCCCGTCACCGGACCGCGTGTGAACACCGGCGTGACCGTGCGCGAGGCGGCCGAGGCCGCCCTCCAGCAGAGCGACAACACCGCGGGCAACCTGCTGTTCCGCGAACTGGGCGGCCCCGCCGGGCTCGCGAAGGCGCTGCGCGGCATCGGGGACACCACCACGCATCCCGACCGCTGGGAGACCAGCCTCAACGAGGCGGTCGCCGGTGACATCCGCGACACGAGCACCCCTCGGGCCCTCGCGACCAGCCTGCGCGCCTTCACACTCGGCGACGCGCTGCCCGCGGACAAGCGCGACCTGCTCGTGGACCTGATGCGCCGCAACACCACCGGCAGTGGGCTGATCGCCGCGGGCCTGCCGGAGGGCTGGACGTCGGCGGACAAGACGGGCTCGGCCGGCTACGGCACCCGCAACGACATCGCCGTCGTGTGGCCACCGTCGGGTGCCCCGGTAGTCCTGGCAGTACTGTCCACACGCGACACAAAGGACGCCACCTACGACGACAAACTCATCGCCGAGGCAACGGCCCGCGCTGTCACCGCGCTGCGCTGACAGCACCGTCGAGCGGGATTGCTCCCCGCTAAGGTGTGTCTGACAATGTTGTGGTCCAGGTGATGACGGCGTGCAGGAGGATGGCTGCTCGGTAGAC
>NZ_BAABIB010000008.1:0-76908 GCF_039542405.1 Amycolatopsis dongchuanensis | reverse complement strand
CCCCGCAACCCAAAAACACGCCCGCCGCCGCTTGACAACCACATAGGGACACCCCCCCTGGCCCGCGCCGGGTGCCGCCGGATCCACCGCGAGTAGGTTCGGCCGCGGTCTCCCGCACCGACGACGGCGAACGTCACCGGACCACCACGTGAATCCACTGTGGACATCTCTGCTCCTCAGCGCAGCCAGTCCTCGATGTGCTCGGCGACGAACTCATCGTCGGTCAGCTCGGGGTACTCGCGGCTGACCCGGTCGATCTCGTCCGCCTGGCCTGGCGAGAGCTGTTCGGCCGGGTCGAGGCACCACCGCCCGGCGAGCAGACCCTGACGGCGCAGCACCTCATGGATACCGGGAACGCACCCGTGGAAGCCATGCGCGGCGTCGAAGATCGCCGCGTTGGCGTCGGTGAGCGCGGGCGCCAGCCCGAGTAGCGCGCGCAGCTCACCGGGATCGTGCCCGGCGGCGCGCACCCGGTCCAGCAACTCGACCGCGCGCCGGGTCCATACCGCCCACTGCCCGAGCAGCCCGCCGACGATCCGCTTGTGCACCCGCTCGCCCCGCACCCCGACGGTGAACGGGGTGAGCAGGTCGGCCAGGATGTTGTCGTCGTTTCCGGTGTAGAGCGCGATCTCGTCCCGGCGGGACGACTCGCAGACCGACCGCACGACGTCGATCGTGGCGTACCGGTCGAACGGAGCGATCTTGATGGCCGCGACACCGGGCAGCTCGGCCACCGCCCGCCAGTATCCGGCGGACAGCGGGCGGCCACCAACCGCGGGCTGCAGGTAGAAACCGATCACCGGGAGCACCTCGGCGACCGCCGCCGTGCGGTCAACCAGCTCGTCCTCCGAGTAACCGTCGAGGCCGCCGGGACCGAGCAGCACCGCGTGATAGCCGAGCTCCGCCGCCAGCTCCGCCTCGGCCACCGCCTGCGCGGTCGGCCCGCAGGCGCCGGCGACGAGCAGCACCGGCCGACCGGCCTCCGCGCGCACGACGTCGGCGGCCAGCTCCAGCACCGGCCGCAGCAGCCCCCACCGCGGGTCGCGGATCTCGAACTGCGTGGTGTGCACACCGACCGCGACCCCGCCGGCACCGGATGCCAGGTAGTAGCGTGTCAGCCCGCGCTGCCGCCGCTCGTCGAGTCGCCGCGCCTCGTCGATGGCCAGCGGGTGCGCCGGAATCACGCAGCCCTCGCGCAGCAGCGCGGCCCGCTCGACGTCCAGTTCCGCCATCGCTAGAACCTCCCGTCCCTGCGCTCGAACTTGGTCGGCTTGTCCAGCAACGTTCCGCCGGAGCGCACCCAGTCCGCGGTCCAGTCGATGAGCTGGTGCAGCCCGACGCTCGGGTAGCCGAACAACGCGTGCGCCGCGCCACCGTCTGACAGCAGCGCGGTCGGCGCCTCCTCGCCGGTCAACCGCGCGGAGACACCGAACCTGGCGGCGAACGCCTCGGCGAGCTTGCGCACCGAGACCGTCTCCGGGCCGGCGATGTTGATGCGCACCGCGGGCGTGCCCGCCAGCCGCAGCGAGCGCAGCGCGACCTCGTTGGCCCAGCCCTGCCAGACCACGTTGACATTGCCGGTGGTGAGGTCGATCTCCTCGCCGTCGCGGACCCGGCGGGCGATGTCCACCAGCACCCCGTAGCGAAGGTCGATCGCGTAGTTCAGCCGCAGCAACGCGATCGGGGTGCCGTTGGCGGACCCGAAGTGCTCCAGCACCCGCTCGCGCCCGAGGCACGACATCGCGTACTCGCCGACCGGCCCCGGCGGGGTGCGCTCGTCGGCTCCCCCCGCGGTCACCGGCGTCAGGGGGTAGACGTTGCCGGTGGAGAAGGCGGCGATCCGCGCACCGGCGTAGCGCTGCGCGATCCGGCCAGGCAGGTAGCTGTTGACCATCCAGGTGAAGGATTCGTTGCCGTGGCTGCCGAACTTCGCGCCGACCAGGTAGACCACCGCGCCCGCGTCCGGCAGTCCGGCCAGGCTGGCTTCGTCGGTGAGGTCGGCGCGCACGATCTCGACGCCATCGGCGGCCAACCGCTCGGCCAGCTCCCCCGAGCCGAACCTGGACACCGCGATCACCCGCTTGTCCAGCCCGCCGTCGACCACCGCGCGCCTGGCCAGCCGCACCAGGCTCGGGCCCATCTTGCCGCCGGCGCCGAGCACCACCAGATCACCATCCACAGTGGACAGGTCGGCGATGAGCCCAGGCGACGGCCTTGTCATCAGCTCGTCGAGTTCAGCCTCGGTCGGCACTGGCTTCCTCCTTGTCATCGGCGGGCGTGGCGAGCCCGAACAGCTGCACCGCGTTGCGCCACATCATCTGATCGAGCACCTCGGCCGGCAGTGCCGCGGCCCGTACCGCGCCAAGCGCCACCGCCGGGTCGATCAACGTGGCGTCGGTGCCGAACAGCAACTGGCGAGGGTCCACTTCGGACGCGACGGCGGCCACCCTGCCGGCCTCGAAGTGGGAGAAGCACGGTTCGAGGTACAGCCTTGGGCAGGCCGCGGCGGCCTCGATCGCGTGCCGCCAGCCCGATCCGCCCATATGCCCGGCGATCGCGCGCAGCTCCGAGATCGCCACACAGTGCGCGGCGAGGTCAAGCACCGCGGTGTCCCAGGCGTGCACCAGCACCGGCAGGCCGTGCCCGGCGGCCAGTGCGAGCGCGTCCCGCATCCGCGGTGAGGACATCGGGGTACCGGTGTAGTCGGTGTGGATCTTGACACCGACGAACCGGCCGGACGGCAGGAGCTCGGCGAGGTCGCGTTCGGCCTGCGCCAGCTCCCTGGGGTTGATCACCAGGTAGCCGAGCATCCGGTCGGTGGTGGCGAGCACCTCGGCCATCCGCCGGTTGCCGGCGGCCGGGTCGTAGATCACCGCCTCGCTGGACGACACGATCTGCAGGTCGATGCCGGCTCGGTCCATCACCGCGATGCTGGTCTCCACCCGGCCGACATCCATGGCGAAGAACCACGGGCCCCAGTGCGCGTGCACATCGACGATCACGTTCGTCCCTCCAGCAGGCGTCGCAGGTTCGCGCCGGCGACAAGGCTCCGCTGCGCGTCGTCCAATCCGGACGCCGAGAGCCGCAGTAACGGGACCGCCGGCTCGTAGAGCGGGGACCGGGTGCCCAGTAGCAACCGCTCGGCACCCACCTCGGCCGCCACCAGTTCCAGTCCGTCCGGCGAGTTGAGCAGCCTGGTCGAGGTGTGGAAGCCCGGCTCGTCCCTTGCCAGCAAGAGGAAATCACCCAGGTGGTAGAAGTGGGTGTCCAGGAAGACCACGCACGCACCGATCCCGGCGAAGGGCCGCCACATCCGCCGCACGTCCCCGCCGAGCAGCACCAGGAAGTCGTGCTCGGCGGCCAGCCTGGCGACCCGCCACAGCGCGGGGAAATCCGGCTCGATGTGCTGCTCCTCGCAGAACAACCGGATCACCCGCCGGCCGTGCTCGGCGAGCCGGTCAAGGGTTCGCTCGGCGCGCAGCCCGTCCCTTAGGTCCACAGTGGACACCGCGTGCATGCCGGGCAGCCCTAGCGCCAGCGTCTCCGCGTCACCGGCGTCGACGTCGAAGAGCGCGCCACGCAACGAGCACACCAATCCCCCGCCGATCCCGTGCTCGTCGAGCACGGCCCGCACCGAGGCCGGGTCCCCCGGCGGGCCCGGCCGGTCCGGGTACCGGCCGATCAGCACGTCCACATCGAGGACCTGCGCGGGAGGGATGCCAGGCAGGCGTCCCTCCCGCTCGGTCGTCTTCTCGCGCGTCATCCGGCGAGTTCCCCCGCCACCTGGTCGCCCAGCTCGGCGAGTGCCGGCAGCCGGAGCCCGCGAGCCTGCGCCGCGTAGGCGCGCGCGAGCGCGCCGGCCGCCTGCGGCCGTCCCGCGCGCTGCTGGGCCCAGGCCTGCTCGGCCACGGCGACCAAGCCCTGGCGCCCGGAGTCGCGGGCCTCCAGCACCAGGCGCGCCGGCCCGTACACCCCCTGCACGGCGGCGAACGCCTGGTCCGCGCGGTCGACGAGGTAGTGCTCGATATCGGGCAGGATCGCCGGGGTGTTGGCCGCCAACTGCCAGCCGTCACGGCTTTCGAAACCGGGATTGGTCACGGTGAACCCGATGGCCTCGATGTCGTCGACGCGCGCATCGACCCAGAAGTTCGTGACGGCCTTGCGCTCCAGCAGCCGGAAGGTCAGCGTGGCGCTGGTCTTTCCGCGCAGCTGAGCGGAAAGGTCGACCTGGACATCGGTGTACCCGAGATCGTCGGTGGCCACATCGGCCTCCCACACCGGCTGGCCGTCCACCAGCAGCTGCTTGAACTGGTAGCCCGTCGCCGCGCCGCCGTTGTAGTACGTGTCGTCCTGCCGGAAGGTGATCCGGTAGTCGGGGGCGTTCGGGTCCACCTGCACGACCTGGCTCGCGCTCGCCTCGTCACCCGGCCTGGTGGGGGTGGCCATCGGCACGAAGAGGCTGAGCCTGCCCACCCCGCCGTGCGCATGGTTGTCGTTGCGCCAGTCGTCCGCCGGGTTCAGCGGCAGGATGTAGGTGACGGTGCCACCCAGCTTTCCGGCGGCCACGTACTCGGCGCCGATCTCGGTGGTGGTGCGCACGTAGTCGGGGTTCGGCGGGAACGGCGTGCCGGAGAGGTTGCTGGTGTAGTTCATCAGCACCAGCGGTTTGCCGTAGCGGGCGAGGTTCGCCGACGCCGCGTCGAGCTGGCCGCGCAACGTGTCGGTCCGCTGGGTGTTGCGGTACGGGTCGTCCCGGTAGGCCAGGATCAGCCCGTCGATGATCGGCCCGTAAGAGTCGACGAACGCGGTGGTGACGGTCTGGTTGTAGACCTGCGGCAGGAACACCAGGTCCGGGTTGATCGACTTCGCGGTGTCCTGCATCTGCCGCACGTAGTCCGGGGTGAACAGGTCGAGGTTGTGGTTGAAGTCGTCGATCGCGTAGCCCTTGAGCGCCGGATACTGCTTCGACAGCGTCGCGATCTCCTGCGCCCACCGCAGGTAGTCGGTCTTGAACGGGTAGGAGCACCGCTCGGCGCTGCACTCGGTCGGCGGCACCAGGTAGACCCACGCGTCGAGGCCACGCTGCTGTGCGGCCGGGAGCAGCTCGGTGCGGAAGTCGTCCCAGTCGCTTGGGGCGTCCCAGATCAGGTTGACGAACGTGGTGTTGTGCAGCTCGGCCAGCTTGTCCAGGGTCGCATCGGTGTCCACGTGGCGGTACCCGTCCGCGCGGGGCTGTGCCTCACGGATCTCACCACCGTAGGCGGCAAGGATGTTCGCCACCTTCGCCTGCGCGCCTGCCGCGCGTGCGGCCACCGCGGTGCCCGGCAGCACCGAGACGAGCACGGTGACCGCCGCGGCCACCGCTGCGAGGATCAGACGTCTTTGTCTGCGCACGATGTTCTCCTTCTCCTGTTGTCCCGATTCCCGCTCCCGTCGCGCACCGACGACCGCAACGCGAGTTGCGCGGCGCCGACGGCGTTGGCCCACTGGCCGAGGCCGGCGGGAAGTACCTGTGGCGCGCCGAGGCCGGCCAGCCTCGGCGCGAGCGCGGCACGCAAGGGGTCGAACAGCATGTGGCCGGCCGCGGCCAGTCCGCCACCGACCACGACCACGTCCGGGTCGAGCACCGCGATCGCGGCGGTGACGCCGTGGGCGAGCGCGTCGACGGCGCGCCGCCAGACCTCTCCGGCGACCGGATCACCCCGCTCCAGCCGTGCGGCGACCTCCCGCGCGTCCACCCGCTCGCCGGTACGCTTCGTGTACTGGCCGGCGATCGCCGCCGCCGAGCCGATCGCCTCGACGCAGCCGGACTTCCCGCAGGCGCACGGCGGGCCGTCCCGCTCGGCGACGAGATGGCCGATCTCGCCGGAGAAGCGGGTGGCGCGCACCCGGCCGTCGAGCACCGCCGCCGCGCCAACCCCGGTCCCGACGGCGACGAACACGAGGTCGCCAGGGTGCCGTGCCGATTCGGCGGCAGCGCCGAGCCGGACGTCGTGCCCGATCGCGGTCGGCAGGCCGGTGCGCTCGGCGATCCCGCTGCGCACCGGCCAGTCGCGCCAGCCAAGGTTCTCCGAGAACACCGCGACCCCGGCGTTCTCGTCGACCACGCCCGGCACGGCGACGCCGATGGCCGTCGCCCCGGAACGGGCGACCGATGTGTCCACTATGGATAGGATCTGGCCGATGACCGCGGCCGCGCCGGCCTCGCGGGAGATCGGCTCCCGCCAGCGCTGCCCGACACCGCCGGCGGGCGACCAGGTCAGCGCCTTCACCGAGCTGCCACCGATATCGACGCCGAGTAGGGTCGGGTTCACCCGCGGCCTCCGGCATCCAGGTCCTCGGCCAGCCGCCGCAGCCGGTGCACCGCTTCGGCGGACTTGATCTCGGCGAGCTGTTTGGCGCCCGCACCGGCGTAGTCGTCGCGCAGCTCGGCGGCGAACCTGGTGCGCCAGTCGGCCCAGGCGACCAGCGTGCGCCCCACCCCGGAGCGCGTCTCGTCCCGCGCCCACTCCCCCGCCGGTCCCTGCCGGCCGGCACACAGGTGGAAGGCGGCCGCCTTCGCCCATCGTTCGGTGTCCGTAGACAGCCTGGCGTGCTCGGCGAGCAGTACGGGCAACCGGCCGTCCGGCCGCCGCCCGAGCAGGGCCTGCGCGGCCGTCAAGTAGTGCGGTTCACCACGCTCGATCCAGCGCAGCGCCAGCCACACCGGGCCGAGCGCCCGCTCCAGCCGTTCCTTGCTGGTCGCGGTGTTCCAGTACAGGTGGCCGGAGGCGGCGAGCAGCGATTCCACGCAGGCCATCGGTTCGGTCGGTGGGCTGACCGTGCTGTAGGCAGACCACGCGGTGCTGACCACGCCGAGTGCGCCGGCCGCCCGCGCATGCCGTGCCCACAACGCGATGTTGCGCAGCCGCCTGCCCCAGCGCGGCGCGCAGACGTCCTCGCCGTCCGCCCCGCGCGCCGCCGAGGCCCCGATCACCGTGCGGCCGCGGGCGGTCAGCCCGCGCAGCCACGGGAACGGGTGACCGCCGCGGTCGTCGAGGTCGTATTTGACCGCTCGCAGCAGCCGTTGCTCGTGTTCCGGCAGCGACTCCAGGTCGGCGAGCACGCCGTCCTCCGGAAACTCGGGGAGCGCGTCCGGGGCGGCACGCAGCCCGGCCGCCGCCACCAGCTGCGGCGGGTTGCCCCAGCGGACGTGCCCGGTGCTTTCCCGGTATGCCGCGTACTCCCAGGCCATCACCACCGTCTCCGGCGGCAGTTCGTCCACACAGGACGGATCGCGTTCGGAGTACAGCACGTCGTCCCAGACCACCGGCCGGCGCCCGGTGGCCACCACGAGTTCGGCGACCCGGCGCACGTACCGCGTCCACAATCGGGCGCGCCCGTGTTCGGCCGCGAACGCCCGGCAGTCCGCGCAGCGCCCGAGCGACCACGGTTCGTCGCCGCCGATGTGCACCAGCCGCGCGGTCGGGTGGGCCGCGAGCACCTCCGCCAGCTGCGCTTCGACCAGCTTCAGCGAACCGGGACGCGACGGGCAGAGCTGCTGGTGTCGCTCGTCCTCGGCGAGATCCCAGTAGCGCGGCCGTTGCAGGGCGTACTCTTTGTGGCCAAGGCACTGCACCAGCGGGATCACCTCGATGCCGTTACGCTGCGCTGCCGCCAGCAGGTCCCGCAGCTGGTCGGGATCCAGCGCGTCCTTGCCAGCCAGGTCGAGCCGTTCGGAGTAGGGGAACTTGTCCTCGTACTCGACCAGCACGGTGTTCAGCCGCCACCGGCCGAGCCGGTCCATCAGGCCGGCCAGGTAGCCGGGCGCCGGCATCGGCCCCTTCAGATCCAGGTGCGCCCCGCGCAGCTCAAGGTCGGCGAAATCCACCACGCGACCGCAGTCCAGCCCACGGTCGGCCAGGGTGGCCGCCGCATACCCCAGCGCGCGGTCCCCGTTCGCGGCCAGCTCGATGCGGTCGGCCGTGACCGCGATCGCATGCCCCTCCGGCCGGTCGGGCACGACCAGCCCGCCCGGTCCCGGATCGGCGCCGACGACGATCCGGCCAGGAGAAGCCGTCGTTCTCAACGGAAGTCCGGTGAGCTCGGCGATCCGCCGACCGGCCGGCAGCGCCGTGGCCGCGCAGTACACCGCCGAGCCAGGTGGCGCATGGAACCGGCCGGGCTCCGGGAAGACCGCGCGAGGCGGCGGGGCGGGAAAATCGCCTCTGGTCAACGGATTCCCTCTCTTGACAACGCGGCCAGGTCCAACTCCCCGTGCCGTACCACCAGCTCACCGGCCGCGCCGGTGTTCCCGGCTGGTGCATACTGCCGGCTGTTGCACTCGAAAGCCGTTGTGTCGCAACGTAACCAGGACGCCATCGCGGCGGAGTGCGTCAGCGCGTCACCGACGTTGGTGAGATCGGCGACCGCAACGAACCGGCCGTGGTGGCGAGCCCAGCAGTACCCCAGCAACGACTGGGTGTGCCCGCGCCCGGTCTTCACCGTCACCCCGGACCACCCGGCGGCGGCCAGCCGGTCGAGCGCCGCCACGTCGATGAAGGCCTCGTCGAGCAGGACCGGCAGCTGCGCGGTCAGCTCCGCCATGGCGGCCGGGTCCTGCGCGCCGTCGCGGGGAAAGGGTTGTTCCGCGTACCGCACCGCGTCGCGGGCCGCCGGGGCCAGTCGCCCGAGCGCCCGCAGCACCGCGGCCAGCTGCCCTGGTTCGCGGTAGGCCTCGTTCGGGTCGAGCGAGATCCGCACCGGTGCCGGTGCGACGGCACTGGTGGCCAGGTACACGTCGCTGATCCGCGCGGCATCGGCGGCGGGGTCACGCCCGGCCAGCTTGACCTTGAAGCAATGCACGCCGTCACCGGCCACCCACTCGGTCAGCGGCACGGTGGTGCCGTCGGCCTCGTCCCGGCTCAGCGGGTCGGCCACCCCCACCACGTGCTGCACCGGCAGGCGCTCCAGTGGCGTGGCACGCAGGTAGTCCCCGGGGAAGCGAGTGCGGAAACCCGGGCCGAGGTAGTCGGCGAGGTCCGCGCCGAGGTGCTCCCCGGTGTAGCACCGATACGCCGGCGCGCCAAGGGCTTTCGCCCACCCGTCGTGCAATGCCGCGTCAACCGGAGCGGCGCAGACGAGCCCGGCGAGTTCCGGAATTCCTTGCCGCACAACAATTTCCCGGGACGCTGCGGCCAGAAGAGAGCCCAGCCGCAGTGGATCCGCTTGGTCACCGAGGCCGGGCAGCCCGGCGGTGAGCTGCTCCACCACCCCGCGGAGCACGACGTCGCGGTCCTCACCCCGGGGCGGCTGCCCGCCGTAGGCCCACGGGTGGGACAGCAGCACGGAGCCCCTGCCGCGCGCGGTGCGCCCGGCGCGGTTGCGCACCACGACCTCGACCACCGCCTCGGTGAGCCCGGTGATCGGCCCGGAGCTGAGTACCAGCGGCGACGCGAAGGGCACTTCGCGGAAGGAGACTTTCGCGCCGAGCACCCGGATATCGGCGGTCCTCTCGCGCACGGTCACCCGCCTCGTTTCGCGGCCCGGTAGCGGGCACCGAACGCGGCCCCGTCGAAGGACACGGCGTCGAGCGCGGGATCGCGCAGCTCCACCCACCGCCCGCCGTCGCGTCGCGACACCAGCCCGGCCAACGCGGCCAGCTCCGGCTCGACCAGCTGCCGCAGCGGCAGCGGCGCCGGCGCCTCGCCGGCAAGATAGGGCAGGGTGGCGTTCAGGAACTCCTCGTAGAGCCCGTCCGGGTCGGCGATGAGGTGCCGCACCGACCGTCCGGAAAGGACGGTCGCGTGGAACGGGTGCCGTTCCTGGGTGGGGCCGACACTCACCATCGCGGTGCGGCCGTCCTCCCATCGCAGCTCTACTCGCTGCTGACCGTGCCCACCGAGATGCCTTGCCTCGACCACACCGGGACCGAACAGCCCGTGCAGCATCGAGTAGGCGTGGATCCCGTAGTCGAACTCCTCACCCGAGCAGCCGACCAGGGCGAACTCGGCCGGATCGCCGGCATGCTCCGCCCGCCACCGGCGCACCTCGGTGCACCAGCGCAGGGCCGAGCCGCCGGTGATCCGCAGCCCGGTCTCGGCGTAGGAGACCAGCGAGTGGATCGCGGAACCGGTGCCGCCGAAGGGTTTGTCCACCAGCAGGCCGACACCGGCTTCGGCGAACGGACGGGCCCGCTCGATCCGCAGGTCCCAGTCGCAGCCGTGCAGGAACGCCACGTCGACCCGCGCGGCCATCTCGTCGAGCGACCGGCACACCGTGGCGATGCCGTGCTGCGCGGCGAAGCGCTCGGCATAACCGGGGTCCCACACCGTGCCACCGTCGTACACGGCGACGACCTCGTGGCCGTGCGCGCGCACGAACGGCAGGAAGCACTCGGGGTGCGAGGTGTCCAGATCGACCAAACCGATGCGGAGGGCGGTCACTAGCCCTTCACCGATCCTTTCATTCCTTCGATGAAGTGGCGCTGCATCGCGATGAAGAACACGAGCACCGGGGCAAGCGCCATGACGGTGCCGGCCGCCAGGCTCCGCTGATCGTCACCGAAGATGCCGGCCAGGTAGGCGAGGCCGAGCGCCAGCGGGTAGTTGGAGTCGGTTTTGAGCACCACGAGCGGCCAGATGAAGTTGTTCCACACGTTGATGAACGCGAAGATCGCCAGGGTGGCCATGGTCGGCGCGACCTGGGGAAGCGCCACCCGCCAGAACGTCTGCCACTGGTTGCATCCGTCCACCCTGGCCGCTTCGAACAGCTCACGGGGAAGCTGCTCGAACGCTTGGCGCAGCAGGAAGACACCGAACGCGGACATCAGTCCGGGCAGCACCACCCCGGCGAAGGTGTCCACCATGCCGAGCTGCGAGACGATCAGGAACCGCGGCACGAGCATGACCTCGCCGGGCAGGAACATGGTGGACACGATCAGCCCGAACACCACCTGCCGGCCCCGGAAACGCATGCGCGCCAGCGGGTAGGCGGCCAGCGCGGAGATCACCAGGTAGGCCGGCACGGTGAGCAGCTCCAGCAGCACCGAGTTCCACAGGTAGCGGGGAAAGGAGATCTGGGTCCACGCCTCGATGAACCAGTCGAGCACCGGTGGCAGTGGGACCAGTTGCGGCGGGAACGAGAAGATCGGCTGACTGATCGGCTTGACCGCGGTGGAGAGCAGGATCAGGAAGGGACCGACGAACACCACCGAGATCGCCGACATCAGCAGGTAGAACAGGATCTTCGTGTTGCGGCTCATGGCACCGTCACCTTGCCCCGGGTGATCCGGTAGCTGACCAGCGAGAAGACGATCAGGATGGCCCACAGCACCAGGCCGATGGCGTTGGCGTAGCCGACGTCGAACTCGCGGAACGCCTTGTCGTAGATGTAGTAGCCCAGCGTCATGGTGTGGTCCTGCGGCCCGCCCTGGGTCATCACGAACACCGAGGTGAACACCTGGACCGAATCCATGGTGGCGAGCACCACCACCACGGCGAGGTAGGGCCGCAGCAGCGGGATGGTGATGTGGGACAGCCGCTGCCATGAGCTGGCGCCGTCGACCCTGGCGGCCTCGTACAACGAGGTCGGAATGGACTGCAGCCCCGCCAGGTAGATCATCATGTAGTAGCCGGCGGATTTCCAGACCTCGACCAGAACCAGGGCTGGCAGGGCCCACCCGGTGTCCAGCAGGAACTGCACCGGCTTGTCGAACAGCCCCACCGAGGTGAGCGCCCAGTTCAGCACCCCGCGCTGGTGGAACACGTAGTTCCAGGCGATGGCGACCACCACCATCGAGGTGACCACCGGCAGGTAGTACAGCAGCCGGAACACCTTGATCGCCCGCAGCGGCAGGTTCACCAGCAGCGCGAGCAACAGCGGCAGCCCCACCAGCAGCGGCACCATGCCGACCATGAACAGCCCGGAGTTCTTCAGCGCGGTGAAGAACCTCGGATCGCCGAGCAGCCGCTTGAAGTTGTCGAGGCCGACCCAGGTCGGCGGGCTGACCACGTGGTAGTCGAAGAACGCCAGCTGTACCGCGGTGACCGCCGGCCAGATGAAGAACACCGCCAGCAGCACCAGCGCGGGCAGGAGGAAGACGTACGGCGTATGCCACCGCCCATGCAGGCGTGCCTTGCGGCGGGGGCCGGCGGTCTGGATCCGGCCGGCGGTGGCGTGGTTCGTGGTCGTGGCACTTGTGGCCATGCACCACTTCCCTTCGTCAGGCGGGCGGCACCCGGTCGACTCGGGGGCCTGCTCGCTGGGGTTTGCCCCTTGACAGCGGAGCGCCAAGCAATAGATTGTGTCCGGAACATCAATTACGGTCCGCCGAAAAGTGATACCGGGAAACTAGCCCCAGCTCCACGGGGTGTCAAGAAAACGGCCACTCCCTCGATCCCCTACCCCGTCAAGCCGACAGGAGGTTCGTTGTGAAACTCCGCTTTCCCCTGTCCCACACCAAGGTTGCCGCCCGCGCGGTCGCCGTCGCCGCCGTTCTCGGCCTGGCAAGCGCCTGCGTCGCCGGCACCGCCGGCCCGACGCAGACCGCCGAAGACGACAGCGGTCCGGTCAAGCTCGAATTCTGGACAATCAACCTGAAAAAGGGCTACAACGACTACATCCAGAGCCTGATCGACGCGTACCAGAAGAGCCACTCCAATGTGACGGTGACCTGGGTCGACGTCCCCGGCAACGACGTTGGCACCAAGTTGCTGTCCGCGGTGGCCAGCCAGAACACCCCGGACGTGGTCAACCTGGCCAGCACCGACCTCGATCAGTTCGTCCCGTCGCTGACCGACCTCGGCCAGTACGTCCCCGCCGACGTCCAGCAGAAGTACCTGCCGAGCCTGCTCGAACCGCTCCGGCGGGACGGCAAGCTCATCGCGATCCCCTGGTACAACAGCGGGGCACCGATCTCCCTGATCAACACCGACCTGGTGCGCCAGGCCGGCCTCGACCCGGCCAACCCGCCGAAGACCTTCGACGCGGCGCTCGATTGGGGTGCCAGGCTCCACGCCGCGGTGCCGAGCACCTACGGGATGAACGGCATTCCCGACGAGAATCTGGTCCGGCTGGAAGGCATCCAGATCCTCACCCCCGACCGCAAGCACGCCGCGTTCAACACCCCGGAAGCGGTGGCGCTGCTCGAACGGTGGCGGCACGGGGTGGAGACCGGGGCAATCTCGCCGGGCTCCACGGTCAAGGACGACCGGCAGTACCCGCAGACGCTGGCCAACCAGCAGGTGGCCTTCGGCGTCAACAGCATCCCCGGCAGCCTGACCAGCCTGCAGAAGAACGCACCGGACGTGTACGCGAAGATCGACGTCGCACAGGGCGCCACCGGAAAGACCGGCAAGTACCTGCTGCCGGACCAGCAGACCTTCGTGACCCCGAAGGCGTCCAAGCATCCCAAGGCCGCGGCGGACTTCATCGCGTTCGTCACCGACGCGGCGAACCAGACGGCGTTCTGCAAGCTCACCCCGATCTACCCGTCCAACGCCGACTCGCTGAAGGACCCCTTCTTCACCCAGCCCGGTGCCGGCACGCCGATCGAGAAGGCGCGCTCCGCGATCGCCGCGGAACTGCCCAAGCTGGAGCTGGGCACCATGGGCACCGGGAAGGACCGGCAGCTCTCCGACCGGTTCCGTGAACACATCCGCGCCTTCATGACCGGCGACAAGAGCGCGAAGCAGGCGCTGGCCGACGCCGAGAAGGAATGGAACGAACTGCTCGCCCAGAAGTAACCGAAGCGGTACCCAACCCGCCATCCGGCCGGGGGACCCCGCACGGTCCCCCGGCCTCCCCACCGCCATCGACCGCGGGAGCACTCACCTCATGCACGAAGTCCGGGTAGGCATCGTCGGCGCCGGCATCATGGGCCGCGCTCATGCGGCCGCGCTCAGCGACCACCCCGCCGCCGTTGTCACCGCGATATCCAGCCGTACCAAGGAAAGCGCGCAGGCGCTTGCCAAGACCTACCACGCGCGGTCGCACCCCGACCACGAATCACTCGTCGCCGACCCCGAGGTGGACCTCGTCGTCGTGGCCACTCCGGACCACCTGCACGCCGACGTCGTGGTCGCCGCGGCCGAAGCCGGGAAGCACGTGCTCGTGGAGAAGCCGTTCACCACGTCCACTGTGGACGCCGACAGGGCACTGGCCGCGGTGCGCCGCGCCGGGGTGCTCGGCATGACCCTGTTCAACCACCGGTGGGTGCCGGCCTACGCGCAGGCACAGCAACGGATCGCGGCCGGCGACCTCGGGAAGCCGGTACTGGCCTACGCCCGCAAGAACGACACGATCCACGTGCCGACCAAGATGATCCCGTGGGCCGCGGAAACCACTCCGGCGTGGTTCCTGTCCAGCCATGACATCGACCTGGTGAGCTGGCTCTTCGACGACGTCGCGGTGGAGGTCTACGCCAACGCGGTGCACGGCAAGCTGCGCGAACTCGGCGTGGACACCCCCGACGCCGTGCAGGCACAGGTCCGCTACCGCGGCGGCGCGGTGGCCACCTTCGAGGCGTGCTGGATCTACCCGGACACCTTCCCCACCATGACGGACTCCTTCGTGGAGGTCATCGGCGAGCAGGCGGTGGTGCACCTCGACCGCAAGTGCGAGCAGATCGAGATCGCCACCGAGCGCGCATTCGAGTACCCGCGCAACCTGTTGCTGCGTACCGTGCACGGCCGCCCGGCCGGCGCCGTGCGCGATGCGTTGTGGCACATGGTCGACTGCGTCCGCGCCGGCACCGCGCCGCTGGTCACCATGGAGAGCTCGCGGCACGTCAGCGCGGTGCTGGAAGCGGCGCACGCCTCGATCGCCTCCGGGCAGCCGGAACGCGTGCCGGCCCCGGTGGAGGCGAGCTGAATGACCGCGGTCGAGAAGCCACCGCATGTCGACCCGGTGCGGATGCTGCACATCCCCGATGCCGACCTGCTGGCAGAGTTCGACGCGCCGGACCTGCGCACACTGCGGGCCCGCCTGGCCGCCAGGAACGTCTCGCCGGCGGCGGACACGCTGCGCTGGGCGGGCTGGGCCGCCGGCCGCCCCGCCGGGGACAAGGTGATCGCCGAGGCGCGGCGGTTGCTGAACGCCCCGGTGGACTTCCTCGACCCGGCGCACGGCCGCTCCGGGCTGTACGGCTTCCACTACCTGCACTGGGCCCAACCGCTGACCAGGGCCGCCGCGCTGACCGGGGACGACCGGTACCCGGTCAGGTTCGCCGAAATCACGCTGGACTGGTACGCCAGCCGGGAGAAGGTGCGCGGTGAGTGGCCTGGCCTGGACGTGGTCTGGTACACCCTCGGCGTCGCCGGCCGCTGCCAGGTCTTCATCGAGGCGCTGCACGTGCTCGGCGGGAACCCGGCGCTGCCGGACGAGGCGGTGGCGGCCATGGCGCGCACGCTGCTCGGTGGCGCGCGCTGGCTGGCCGAGGAACACGACGCCTTCCGCCACGGCAACTGGCAGCTCGCCGGCTGCTCGGTGCTCGCCCAGATCGCCGCGTTCCTGCCGGAGCTGCCGGAAAGTCCGCTGTGGAGCGAGATCGCCATCGCCCGGCTACGTGAGCACCTGGAGCTGGACGTGTACGCCGACGGCGGGCACTACGAGCGGGCTCCCTCCTACCACACGATGTGCCTCGGCGCGCTGCAGCTGGCCGCGGTGGCCGGCGAGTGCGCGCTGGGCTGGGACCTCGCCGACCATCCCCGCCTGGCGGCCATGCACGACTGGCTGCTGGCGATGACCGCACCACCCGGCTGGGTGCCGCCGTTCAATGACTCGCACCTGGTCGCCAGCGGGGAACACCTGCTGCGCGGGCACCATCTGCTCGGCCGGCCGGAGTAC
The DNA here is from genome assembly GCF_039542405.1 of Amycolatopsis dongchuanensis. NCBI lineage: Bacteria > Bacillati > Actinomycetota > Actinomycetes > Pseudonocardiales > Pseudonocardiaceae > Amycolatopsis > Amycolatopsis dongchuanensis. The sequence goes on along the minus strand of NZ_BAABIB010000008.1, from coordinate 61,083 downwards.
AAGGCGGCGGCGCTGCGCTGGGTGGCCCCGGAGCGGATCGCCGAGGTGCTGTCCTGGCTACCGCCGCGGCCCGGCCGCGGCGACCCGCTCGCCGAGTTCGAAGCCGCGCCAAGCATGCCGCCGAACGCCGAACCGGCGGCGCACCGCGGGCTGCTGCCGCACAGCAAGTTCGTGGTGCAGCGCAGCGGTTCCAGCGAGGACGCGGCCTACGCGGCGGTCAACTGCGGGCCGCTGATCGAGCACGAGCTGGAGAGCCACAGTCACCGCACGGTGCTGGACCTGGTGCTCGCCGCGAACGGCGAACCGCTGCTGTGGGAGGCGGGCGGCCCGGACAGCTACGACGACCCCGGCTACTACGACTGGTATCGCGCCCCGCTGGCACACAGCGGGGTACTGCTGCCCGGCCACGAACTTGCCGACGAGCACGACGCGGACGTGCTGGTGGCCGCCGCCTTGCCCACCGCCGACATCCTGGTTGCCGAGCACCACGGCTACCCGGCCCGGCACCGGCGCACCCTGGTGCTCGTTCGTGGCGAGCGGCCGTACTGGGTGCTCACCGATGCGGTCACCGAGCCGTTCCGGGTGCTGCTACACGGAATCCGCCCGTGGGTCCCGGTCCCCGGCGGGCACCGCAGCGACGGCGGGCCCGGCCTGCTCGTGCTGCCCGGTCAGCCGGAACGAGCCCGCGCGGTCGACCTCGGCACCGGCCGGACCACCACGCCGGGACCGGGCGGGGCACGCACCGGCCAGCTGTACGGGCTCGGACTCGACTGCCCGGCCGGGGCGGCCAGCACGGTGCTGGTGCCGTTGCGGACGCCGACCGAGCCACTGCCCGACGTGTCCGAAGTGGACGGACCGGGCGGGGCGGTGCTGGTGCGCCGTGGACGCTTCGCCGACCTGGTCGGTCCCAACCATCTCGTCCGCACCACCGGCGGCAACCCGGTGGCCGCGGTGTCCTGGGGAGCCCGCGACATCCAGCACGCCGGGCGTGCGCTGCTCGGCGCGGGCCGGGGGCTGCGGACCGCCGACATCCGCTGGAGCGCGGACGGCGCGGACGCGGAAGTGGAGTGCACCGCGCGCACCGCGCTGCGGCTGGCGGTCGCGCCGCAGGGAAACCGGCGGGCCGCCGCCGTGCTGGTCAACGACGTCCGGCTGGAGCCTCGGTGCGCCGACGGCGTGGTCAGCCTGGTGCTGCCGGCGGCCGGCCGGTGGCGAGTTCGGATCGAAAGGAGCGTCTGACGCATGTCCACCCCGGAAACCACGGCCGCGCCCGTGCGCGTGGCGCCATGGCCGCGCTGGCCGGAGCACGGCGAGCCGGAACGCCGCCGACTTGCCGAAGTGCTCGACGGCGGGATGTGGAACGGCATCGACGCCCCCGCGGTGACCGCGTTCGAGCGCGAGTTCGCCGAACGGCTGGCAACCAGGCACGTGATCACCTGCGCCAACGGCACGGTCAGCCTGGAGATCGCGCTGGCGGCGCTGGGCATCGGCGCCGGAGACGAGGTGATCGTGCCGCCGTACACCTTCCTGGCCACGGCGTCGGCGGTGCTCGGGGTGAACGCGCTGCCGGTGTTCGCCGACATCACCCCGGACACCTACTGCATCGACCCGGCCGCGGTGGAGGCGGCGATCGGCCCGCGCACCCGCGCGGTGATCGCCGTGCACCTGGCCGGCCACCCCGCGGACCTCGACGCGCTCGGCGAGATCTGCACCCGGCACGGCATCGCGCTCATCGAGGACGCCGCGCACGCGCACGGCAGTAGCTGGCGTGACCGGCCGGTCGGCGGGTTCGGCGCGTTCGGCTCGTGGTCGTTCCAGGGTTCGAAGAACCTCACCAGCGGCGAGGGTGGCGCGCTGTCGGCGAACGACGACGAGCTCGCCGGCATCGCCCGCGAGCTGCGCAACTGCGGTCGCGTCGAGGGCGGCGCGTGGTACGACCACCAGCGGTTCGGCGGGAACTGGCGGATCACCGCGTTCCAGGCCGCGCTGCTGTCCGCCGGTCTCGAACGGCTCCCGGCGCAGTTCGCCCGCCGGGAGGCCTGCGCCGCAAGACTGGACGCCGAACTGTCCGACGTGGACGGAATCAGGCCGCTCGCCCGTGATCCCCGTGCCACCGGGCACGCCCATCACCTCTACCTGTTCCGGTACTCGCCGTCGGCCTTCGGCGGCCGGTCCGTCGAGGAGTTCTGCGCCGCGCTGCGCCGGCACGGAATCCCGGCGAGCCGGGGCTACCCGCTGCCGCTCTACCGGCAGCCGGTGTTCGCGCGGCAACGGTTCGACCTGCTGGCCACCGGATGGGACCCCGGCCACCCACCGACCCGCTATGACCGGATCGACCTGCCGGTGTGCGAGCGGGCCTGCGCGGAGTCGGTCTGGTTGCCGCATCACGTGTTGCTGGCCGAGCCGGACGAGATGGCCGACGTGGCCACCGCGATACGAACGGTGGCGACCACGTCATCGTGACCGAGTTCGATTCGTCGTTCGATCCCTCCTGCCTTGTCGACGCCAACGCGATGCTCGGCCCGCTGCCCACCGAGGACGTCGGGCAGGGCACCGCGGCCGAGACGGTCAAGGACATGGACCGGGTGGGCATCGGCTCCGCCGTGGTCTGCCACTCACACGCCTGGCGGCACGACCCACCCAGCGGAAACCGGCTGCTGGTGCGCGAGATCGCCGACGAGCCACGCCTGCTGCCGTGCTGGGTCGTGCTCCCGGACACCTGCGGCGAGCTCGGCGGGATCGACCGGTTCCTCGCCGACGCCGAGCGCGCCGGGGTGGCCGCCTTCCGCGCCTATCCCCACGACCACGGGTATGCGCTGGCCGGGCCGGATGTCGCGCCGCTGATGGCCGCCATGGCCGAGCGGCGCCGCCCGCTGCTGGTGAACGCCGACCAGGTGCCGCTCGACGAGGTCGAGGCGCTGGCCGGAACCCACCCCGAGCTGCCCATCGTGCTGTGCGCCACCGGTTACCGGCTGCTGCGCCGGCTGGCCGGGGTGCTGGCCCGCACCGGCAACGTGCACGTCGACCTTTCCTACCTCGGCAGCCATCTCGGGTTGGAGTGGCTGGTCGAGCGGTTCGGCCCGAGCCGCCTGCTCTTCGGCACCGGCGCCCCGGCGAGGGACCGGGCCGACGCGATCACCCGGCTGCTGTGGTCGGAGCTCGACGACACCGCGACCCGCCGGATCGGCGGCACCAACCTGCTCACGCTGCTCGGGAAGGAGCCGGCATGACCACCGACCCGCTGGTCTCGGCGGTGCACGCCAGGACCCCGCTGTCCGGAGTGGACGTGATCGACGCGCACGCCCACCTCGGCCCGTACAGCCTCTTCTTCACCCCGGACCCGAGCGCCGACGCGATGGTGCGGGTGATGGACCGCTGCGGCGTTCGCCGCACGATCCTGTCCGCCACCATGGCCATCGAGCTGGACGCCAGGCGGGGCAACGAGCAAACCGCCGAGGCGACCGAACGCCACCCGGGCCGGCTCTGCGGCTACGTGGTGGTCAACCCGCACCAGGACCCGGCGGCCGAGTTGTCGCGCTGGGCCACGCATCCGGGCATGGTCGGGCTCAAGCTGCACCCGAGCCTGCACCACTACCCGGTGACCGGCCCCCGCTACGCCGACGCCTGGGCCTACGCCGAGGAAACCGGGCGCCCGGTGCTCGTGCACACCTGGACGGGGTCCGATGTGGACGATCCGGAGCAGGTGGCCGAGGTGGCGCGGCGATACCCGAAGGCCAAGGTGCTGCTGGGACACAGCGGTGCCCGCCCGGACGGCTTCGCGCGCGCGATCGAGCTCGCCGCCACGCACCCGAACCTCTACCTGGAGATCTGCGGCTCGCATTTCACCGGGCGGTGGCTGACCAGGATGGTCGCCGCGCTCGGCGCGCACCGCGTGATCTATGGATCCGACTTCCCGTTCATCGACCTGCGTTACTCGATCGGTCGGGTGGTGTTCGCCGAACTGGACCTGGCCGACCGGGCCACCGTGCTCGGTGGCGCCATTCGCACGCTGTTGGAGGAGAAATCATGAGACTGGCCAGTATCCGTACCGAGGCGGGGCCGGCGCTCGGCGTCGGCTCCCGTGCCGGCGACACGGTCGTGCGGGTGGACGTCATCGACCCGGACGCGCCGACGGACATCCTCGAACTGCTCGCGCTACCGCCGGACCGGCTGCGCCGGCTCAGCGATCGGGCGGACGAGCTCGCCGGGCGCGGCGGGCCAGGGGTGCTCTCGGTGGACGAGGCCCCGCTCAGCCCGCCGGTGCCACGACCGTCCAAAGTGGTCTGCCTTGCGCTGAACTACCGTGCGCACGCCGAGGAGGGCGGCTTCACCCCGCCGGAACGTCCGGTGCTGTTCCTCAAGGGCCCCCACACGCTGACCGGGCACGGCGCGGACATCGTGGTGCCCCCGCTCAGCCGCAGGATCGACCACGAGGGCGAGCTGGCCGTGGTGATCGGCCGCCGCTGCAAAGACTTCGACGGCGAGGACTGGCAGGGTGCCGTCGCCGGCTACACGATGATGAACGACCTGACCGCGCGCGACCTTCAGCTGGCCGACATCGCCGCACAGCACCCGTGGGACCTCAGCAAGAACTTCGACGGGTTCGGCCCGGTCGGCCCGTGGCTGGTCACCCCGGACGAGGTGCCCGATCCGCAGGCGCTGGACCTGGAAGTGCGGGTGGACGGCCTGCTCCGGCAGCGCGGCAGCACCGCGCAGATGATCTTCGGCGTGCGCGAGCTGCTGGTCAGGCTGTCCGCGGTGATGACCCTGGAACCGGGCGACCTGATCGCCACCGGCACCCCGGACGGCATCGGCGAGGTACCGGACGGCTCGGTGGTCGAAGTCCGCATCGGTGATCTCGGCGTGCTGCGCAACCGCGTGACGCACACCCCCATCCTGGAAAGGAAGCAGAACCAGTGAACCAGCTCGCGATGCACGGCGGCACTCCCGTGCGCAGCACCCCGTTCCTCTCCGCCATGGACCCGGCGGGCCGCACCCTCGGCGAGGCAGAGGCGGCCGCGCTCGCGGAGGTGATCGCCTCCGGGCGGCTCGGCGCGACCGGCGGCACCCAGGTGCCCGCGTTCGAGCGGGAGTTCGCCGACTACTACGCGGTGCCGCACGCGGTGGCCTGCACCTCCGGCACCGCCGCACTGCACCTGGCGGTCGGCGCGCTCGACCCGGCGCCGGGCGACGAGATCATCACCACCCCGATCACCGACTTCGGCACGGTGATCCCGATCCTGGCGCACAACGCCGTCCCGGTCTTCGCCGACGTCGACCCGCGCACCGGCCTGCTCGACCCGGCCGCGGTGGCGGCGCTGGTGACCGAGCGCACCAAGGCGATCATCGCGGTGCACCTCGCCGGTGCGCCGGCGCCGATCGCGGAGCTGGCCGAGATCGCGCGCAAGCACGACCTGATGCTCATCGAGGACTGCGCGCAGGCCTACCTCACCGAGTTGCCGGACGGGCGGCTCGCCGGAACCGCCGGCCACGTCGGCTGCTTCAGCCTCCAGCAGTACAAGCACATCACCTGCGGGGACGGCGGCATGGCGATCACCTCCGACCAGGAACTGGCGACCAGGATGCGGCTGTTCGCGGACAAGGGCTGGCCACGGCACACCGGCGAGCGCACCCACCTCTCGCTCGGCATGAACTACCGGATGACCGAGCTGCAGGCGGCGGTCGCCAGGGTGCAGCTCGGCAAGCTCGCCGGCGTGGTGGCCAGCAGGCGGGAGAACGCGAGGCGGCTCGCGGACGCGCTGACCGGGCTGCCCGGCGTGCACCCGCCGACCGGGATCGACCGGCACGCGGTGTGGCTGTTCCCGGTGGTGCTCGACCCGGCCATCGCCGGCGGTACGAACGCGGAATGGGCGGGCGCGCTGGAAGCGGAAGGGATCCCGGTCTCGGCCGGGTACCTGAGCCGGCCGGTGTACGGCTACCCGGTGCTGGCCGAGCGGAACCTCTACGGCGGCTCGGGTTTCCCGCTCACCAGCCCGCCGGCGAGCCGCGACCGGCACTACCCCGATGGCCTGTGCCCGAACGCCGAGGAGCTGATCCGGCGCACCCTGCTGGTGGTGCACTGGAACGAGGCGTACACCGAATCGGACGTGGACGACATCGCAGCGGCCTTCCGCAAGGTGCATGCGGCGCTCACGGCGACCGTGGGGACACCGTCTGGTGTGTAAGATCGCGTGCCGGGGCAAGCGCAGGCCAGGCCGGGCGGATCGCGCACGTCCCGCCCGTAAGCCGGCGATGCCCGGACGGCCAGCCGAGTCGGGGAGTGCAGGGTGACACAGTCACGCGAGGCACCGATCCCGCACCAACCGGTGATCGGGGTCGCCGGGCCGTCCGATCTGGTGGCACAGATCATCGAGCTCGGCGCCGGCCTGGCCGGCGATCAGGCCGACTGGCGGCTGGTCGGCATCGCCTACCACGACGAGGGCGAGGTGGCCAAGGAGCTGGCCAGGGTGCAGTCCGGCCTGGACGCCTGCCTGTTCGCCGGCCCGCTCCCGTACGACCTGGCGCATGCGGCCGGCGGGCTCGCGGTGCCGGCCACCTATATCCCGCTGTCCGGCTCGGCACTGTACGGCGCGCTGCTGCGGGCGGTACTCGAGCAACACGCCGACATCCGGCGGGTGAGCATCGACTCGGTGCCCCGTAACGAGATCCACGAGGCCTACGCGGACCTGCACATCCCGGTTACCGACGTGCGCGTGGTGGAGTACCGCGACCCGGAGTCGCCGGCCGAGTTCTTCGAGTTCCACCGTGACGCCTACCGGCGTGGAGCCACCGAGCTCGCGCTGACCAGCGTGCGCTCGGTGGCCCAGCGGCTGGCCGATGCGGAGGTGCCGGTGTTGCTGATGCGGCCGACCACGGCGACCATCCGTTCCGCGCTGCGCACGACCGCGTTGCTGGGCATCGGCAGCAGGCTGGAGGACTCGCAGATCGCGATCGGCATCGTCGAACTGCCGTCCGGGCCGACCGGGGAGTACGGCCGCGACCAGCTTCGCCTTGCGGTGCACCACATCCTGCTCGATGAGGCGCGGCGGATGGACGCCACCGTGCTGTCCCGCGACGAACGCAGCTACTACATCGTGGCCACCTTCGGCTCGCTGACCGCGGCCACCGACGACCTGAGCGCGCCACCGTTCGTGGAACGGATCCGCCAGGAGGTCGACCTGGACGTCGAGCTCGGTATCGGCCTCGGCCTGACCGCGAGGGCCGCCGAGGCCAACGCCAGAACCGCGCTGGCAAGGGCGAGCACCGCGGCCGGGGAAAGCAGTTATGTGGTCGGCGCGGACGGCACGGTGCTGACCGCGCCCATACGGCAGAGCGCCCGCCAGCTCAGCCACGACGACGCGCACAGCAAGGCACGCACCACGCTGGACCGGCTCGCCAGGGCCTTGGGCTCCGGCGCCGAAGTGCCGACCGATCGCCTTGTCGTCGACGCCAGCGCGGTCGCCGAGCTGCTGGACATCACCCCGCGTGCGGCCCGCCGGGTACTGCACACCCTGACCGAGACGGGGCTCGCCTGGCAGATGCCCCCGCTGCGGTCGGCCGGCCCCGGCAGGCCGAGGCAGCTCTACCGGCTGCTGCCGGAGAAGCTTTCCTGACCGGAGCCGTGGCGGCGGTGCCGCGGTGACCGGAGCCATGGTCAGCCGTACACGGTCTCCGGCGCGGCGGTCCGCCGCGCCCCGCGCTGGCCGCACCGACCCGCGCCACCGCACGTCCGCCCCCGGCGGTCCGGGGCCCACGGTCTCGGCGAAACCCGGGGTCGTGCTGCGGTGCGCCGGCGGGTACCCCAGGATCTCGGTATGACCGGGCAGCCATCCGCGCGGCACGCCTCCGTCGGATGGCTGCCCGGTCACCTCGGGCGCCACCGGGACGCGGAGACGAGCGGGTTCATCGGTACCGACCGCAAACTGGTCTGCTACCCGGCCCCTCCTGGCCGCTCCGCTGCCTCGGCGCTGGCACCCAGGCCACGCGCCGTCGTCGTCGGCGGCGGCATCGCCGGGCTCACCGCGGTGACCATGAGCCGCGGCTTCCACGCCTTCTTCCGCCAGTACTACAACCTGCGTCAGCTCCTGCGCCGCACCGACCCCCACCTCGATCGGCTGACCGCGCTCACCGACTACCCGCTGCTGGATGCCGCCGGGCGCATCGACAGCTTCCGCGGGCTGCCGAGGACGCCACCGTTGAACGCGCTGGTTTTCGCCCCTGCGCAGCCCCACCTTTCGCTGGCACGACCTGCTGCGGCTGAAACCGCGGCCGGCGCTGCCCCTGATCACCGTCGGCGTGCCAGGGATCTACGAACAGCTCGACGACGTCGACGCCGCGTCGTTCCTGGAGCGGATCACTTCCCGCCCTCCGCACGGCATCTCGCGTTCGAGGTGTTCTCCCGCAGCTTCTTCGCCCCGCCAGCGGAGATGTCCGCCGCGGAGCTGGCCACGATGTTCCATCTGTACTTCCTCGGCTCGTCCGAGGGGCTCGTCTTCGACGTCAGACACCTATCCCGCCGCGCTCTGGACGCCACTCGGGCACTACCTGGCCGGGCTCGGGGTCCGGCCGCACACCGGCCGCGGCGTCGACCCCGTCGGCCCGCGCCGGTTCCGGGTGCGCACCGCCGCCGGGGCGGAATCCGAGGTGCACGGCGTGGTACTGGCCGCGGACGTCCCCGTGCCGTGGTGACCGGCGCGGTCGCTCGCTGGCGGACGACCGCGGGACGGGTGGACGAGGACCTGCTGGCCGACTTCTGCCACCACATCGGCACGACGCCGGACGAGCTGCTGGCGTTCTGTTTCCTGCGCAGGCAGGACACGGGCGAGCGGTTCCTGAACGTGCGGCGGCGGGCGGTGGTCAACTCGTGGCTCGACGAGTTGGTCGCGGCGCGCGGCTGGACCGGGAAGGAGGCCGTGGTGCGGGCCAATGTGGTGCGCGGGTTCCTGATCCACAACGGCGTCCCGATCCAGGGCGCGGTGTGGCTCAGGGGTTGACGGCCAGGAAGATGAAGCTCGCGAGCAGGGCGAGGTGGACGCCGCCCTGCAGGGGTGTGGCGCGGCCGGGCACGACGGTCAGCACACCGGTCACCACGGTGAGCGCGAGCAGCACCAGGTGGGTGCTGCCGAGGCCGAGCACCAGCGTGCCGGGCAGCCAGATCGAGGCGAGCGCGATCGCCGGGATGGTGAGGCCGATGCTCGCCATCGCCGAGCCGAGCGCCAGGTTGAGGCTGGTCTGGATGCGGTCGCGCAGGGCGGCCCGCACCGCGGCGAGGGTCTCGGGGGAGCAGGACCAGCAGGGCGATCACCACGCCGACCACCGCGTGCGGGAGGCCGGCGTTGTCCACCCCGGCCTCGATCGCCGGGGACACCGTCTGCGGCACGGACGTGTCGTCGTGAGTGCCCATCAGGCATCACCACCAGGGTGGTCGACCTGGAAGCTGCCTTCGATGACCAGCATCCCGCTGGAAAACCGCTGGTCAGGCGCGGGACCGTCTGCATGTAGCCCTGCCGGGGGCACACAGGTCCAGGTCAGGACAGGTTTCGAGCCGTCTGAAGGCCCGCGATTTCGAACCTGCTTCCAAAAACTCGCCGGATCGCACAAGCCGCCGGGGCGCACCCGGGTGTGTACTCGGTCGCGGTCGGCGCGCCGGTCCGCGCCGCGGGCACCGCTGCGGTCTACCTCGCGGTGAGGATCCGGTGGCGCGCGAGTCGTCTTCCACACGGTGTGCGCGGAGTCGACGGCGTCGACCGACCCTTCGGCCGTGCCGTGACGAACAGGAGCCGCACGGCAACGGGACCGGTGAACGGCTAGCGTTCGCCACGGACCGGTCAAGGCATCCCGGATGGCCCGCGCCAGGTCTTCACGTGCGGAGAGTCCTCCATCTGCACGATGCCCGCTCTATGACAGGCCGGACTGGCGCCGTTCGGGCGAGAAGGCCCAGACGGACACCCACCGGACCAGGGCACCGGTCAGAGCAGGGCATCACTTGACGTCGTCTACGGCATTGGCACGACGGGACGGTTGCGATGAAGAACCATCGGTGCGGATCAGTTCCTTCCGGGCACTGTCGCGGAAACCGTCGAGCTTCCGAATGAAACCATCGGCATCGAACGTACGAGTCTCTATACTCTTGTCAACGAAGAACAGAATTTGCGCCGTGGCGTCAAGAACCTCCTGCGAGCCAATCAGGCGAATAAGCGTGTAATCTGCCCAAAGATCGTGTCGTGCGGCCTTGGCACCCATCCTGCTTTCCCGATCTTCCTCATTGGCTCTGGCCAGCCGGGTAAGAGCTTGGCGCGCGCTTCCAATGTGCAGGTACAAGGCTGCGTACGCTTCCATGCGTTTGTCGAACAAGCGGTACGCGTCTTCCCGCGCGTACTGCTCAAGCCGCATGGCGCGCGCCTCCTTGGCCTGAAAGTGCAGAGTCAGGGACGCGACGACGCTGGGCAACGGACCTCCAGTGTGGTGAACCGGCGCTTTCTGGGACGGATGAACACGGATTCCCTGGTGTCTTTCAGCTGTCGTTCGGTCTGGTCGCCAGGACTGGGTCAGTTGACCGCGCCGGACACGGAGCCGTCAAGGAGATGACCGGCGAAGGTTGCCGCTAGCCTGGCTCCATGCGGGAGGGCGAGTGGCGGCCGGTACTGGCGATTGGCCGGCACGGGCTCGCGCTCGGACTCGACGACGACGGCCAGTGGAGCCTCTGCGAAACCCCGGCGGCTATCCACCCGGTGTCGGACAAGCTCGTGGCGATGCTCCCGGTGCTCGAGCAGTCGTACACCGAGGTCATGCGCCTCACAAACACTCCTGGCACCAGATCCGCCCCGCCTTGGGACGAGGTGCTGCGACTCGCATTGGAATGGCCGACGGACTACTGGCCGGATCGAGCGCTCGATTGGCTGGAGGCGGGATACTCCGTCCACAAGCTCGCCGGTGCTCTCAAACGGATCAGCGAGTCGTCGGCCCGTTCTCAGCAAACCCGTCACCGAGCACGTCGCCTGCTGAGGCGCTGCTGACAACCGCGGGGATCGGGGATCAACAAGGGTTCGGCATCCCACCTGCCGCACGAGAAACACCAGGAACAACGCCGCCTTCGGCCGTTCACCCAGCGGCGCGCCAACCCTTGCCTGATCGACAGCAGAACAACAAGATGGTTCCCGGAGTGCCCGCGTGTGATCAAGGGGGAATTGCTTTGGCGTTGGACGGCCCAGGATTTCACGTCGATATCGATGCTGTCGGCCAGGCCGCACGTGGCATCACAGGAAGTGTGCAGGACCAGGACAACTTCGAACTCCGGAGGCTTTGCGGGGAACCCGAGTTGTACGGTCACCAGGCGTTGCACGACGCCTTGATGGACTTCTGCGTCAAGTGGAGTGACGGCCTCGATGTCCTCACTGACGACGCGGGGGCGATCGGCGAGACGCTGACCAAGGCCGTGCAGGCATATCAAGCCATCGACGAGGCCACTGCCCGAACACTCGCGGGTGATCCTGCCACGGGGGCAGTGGAGGATGGCTGAACTCGGTGACACCCAGGACCCGGCCGCTCTGATCCCGGGCAAGCCCGAGGCGATCGAGGAAAACGCCCGGGTCTTGCGAGCGCGCGCGGACGAGGCGGACAACGCGGCGCAAGGGCTGCTGGCCGTGGATACCGGTTCCTGGGAGGGGCCCGCTTCCCGCGCCTTCCACGACAAGTTCAGCTATGAGCCACGCAAGTGGTTCGCCGCCGCGGATGCCCTTGGCTCGGCTGCCGACGCGCTCGAAAACTATGCCGCGACGTTGCGATGGGCCCAGACGCAGGCTGGGGAAGCCATCGCGCGCTGGAACCAGGGGCAAGCCGCGACCGCGAGAGCGACGGCTGAGCACAACCAGGCCGTGGCGAACAACCAACCCACACCGCCGTTCACGGACCCCGGCGCGGGTGACCGCGACGCGGCACGCGCGCTGCTCGCCCGCGCCCGAAGCCAACTCGCGGAAGCCGGAGACACAGCTGCCGACGCGTTGCGGGACGGCACAGCCGCCGCTCCGGAGAAGTCGAGCTGGCTGGACGACGTCGGCAACTTCGTCGCCGACGTCGGGGCCCATCTGGTGAACGGGTTGGCGTCGTTCGGCAACGCCATGCTCAACCATCCCGGCGACGTGCTGGCCGCCGCGGCCGGTGCCGGGCTCACGGTCGTCAGCGCCGCTGGAGAAGGAATCGGCATCGTCCTGGACGCCACGGGCGTAGGTGCGGTCGCAGGCGTTCCCCTCAACGCCGTGTCCGCGGCGGGCATGGCCACCGGGGCCACGATCACGGCGGGCGCGGTCGCACACATGGCGGTGAACGCTGCCGGTGACGACCACGTCGAGGTCGTCCAGCGGGGAGGTGGTGACGCGGAGCCGACTGCTTCCCCCACCCCCGCCAAGGGCTTGGCCGAGCAGTTCAAGGAGGGGACACCGCCGAAAGCGTCCGACCTCGAGCGCTATGCGGAATCCCAGGGCTGGACCCGCACCCAGACGCCCAACGGGCCACCCAAGTACGTTGACGAGAACGGCATCCCGCGGATGACGATCAAGCAGGGCAGCTCGCGCACGCCTGGCAGCGAGAACCCGCACGTCGAGCTGAGGAACGAACATGGGCAGCGAATCGACCCGCAGGGCAACCCGGTGAACCGGCGCAGCCCAGGCAACCACACCCCGATCGAGTGGGACCTGTCATGACCAAGAACTACCCCGAATTCCCGGACCTGACCGACGTTTACCTGGAGGACAGCTACGTCCTCGGAATCTCCGAAACCCCGGGCACCGTGGTGTTCTCACTCGACCTCGTCCTGACTCCCGGGCACCCCCGGTACCAAGCGCCGCCCCCCGACGAGCAGTACTGCTACGCCAAGGCCGAACTCGTCTTCGCCGAGGTGACCGGCGTCCGCTGGCCTCGCCGCAGCGACCTCACGTTCACCGATGCCGCGGGTGAGGTCGACCTCGGGAACATCGACACCATGGTGTACCGGAACGACCACTACGAACTGACCGGCGACTGGGGCGAAGTCCACATCTACACGACGCAGCCACCTCGCCTGACTTTTGGTTGACGTGCGGCGATCCTCGGCAGGCAGAGTCCGTCGCGGCGCTATCCGCGAGGCAGGATCCGCCTCATGGAGACGGAAGTCGTGGTGGCGGTGGCCATGGTCACGATCGCCACGGCAAAGGTGGCGGCCAGCCGCGGCGCCGGGAGTGGGGCATCACCACCGGCGCCGTCCGCGATCGAGAGCATGATGAGGATGCCCAGGGCGTTCGTCACCAGCGCGCACCACCACATCGCGAGCACCAGACGGCGGACTCCGGCGAAGAAGTCGGCGTCCAGCGGCGGGATGGTCGGAGTGCGGTCTCGCGCGACCACCACGCCGACCCCGCCGAAGAGGAGACTGGCGGCGCCTCCGCTCAGGAAGGCCAGCCTCAGGTAGAAGAACGGGTGCGTGCCCGTCGGAGCCGTCAAACCCAGCGTGACCAGGACGACCACGACGGCCGCGCTCACGCTCAGCGAAAGCGCGGCGATCCGTCCGGCACCGGGTAGGCGCCACGACGGGAGCCCTCTCCGATCGTCCACAGTGGCGGAGCCTAGCCATCACACGGCCGGCCCGCCCGTCAAACCCCCAGGTCTTCCGGGGTGAGGAGCATCAGGTCCGCCGCCTCTACTGCGGTCGCGGTCGCCAGCCTTGACGCCTGCCTGTCCGCCATCTGCTCGAACACCCGCCGCGCCGTACGGCCGTTGCCGAAGGTGCCGTCCTTCGGGATCTCCTCGAAATACCGCAGCAGGGCCTCTTCCGTCCCCGGAGCCAACTGGTAATCGTGCTTCTCGCACTGGAAGCGCACGATCGTGACGAGTTCTTCCGGCGTGTAGTTCACGAACTCGATCGTGCGGCTGAAGCGGCTTTCCATACCCGGGTTGGCTTCCAGGAACTCCCGCATCTCCTTCGAATACCCCGCCGCGATCACCACGATGTCGTCGCGGTGGTCTTCCATCAGCTTGACCAGCGTGTCGATCGCCTCGCGGCCGAAGTCCGGACCGCTGCCGCCGCGGCCCGACGACAACGTGTACGCCTCGTCGATGAACAGGACACCGCCCAGCGCCGACGTGAACGCCTCCGTCGTCTTGATCGCCGTGCCACCGATGATCTGCGCGACCAGGTCCGCCCGCGAAACCTCCACCAGGTGCCCCGAGCGCAGCACCTTCAGCTGCGCCAGGATCTCCCCGTACAACCGCGCGACCGTCGTCTTGCCCGTGCCCGGCGGGCCCGCGAACACCAGGTGCCGCGCCATCGGCGGCGCCGACAGCCCCGCGTCCAGCCGCCGCTGCGCCATCTTGTTCAGGTTGACCAGCGACGTGACCTCACGCTTCACCTCCGCGAGACCCACCAGCCGCTGCAACTCCACCAGCGGGTCCGACGCCGCCTCCGCCTTCTGCCGCCGCGGCTGCGCGACCGGCTCCGCCACCGCCGCGGCCGCCGCCGTGCCGACCGCGTCCGGCATGCCGTTGCCCGTGCTCGTCAGACCCGCCACCACGATCGCCTCGGTCGGCTGGAGGCTGCGCACACCGCAACCCCGGTTGTCCCGCACCGTGCAACCCGTGACGCGCACCGCCTCCGCCGTCTCCAGCAACAGCCCGTCCGCCGCGCCGCCCACGAACTCCGAGTCCGCCACCGTGCCCGTCGAGCCCTCCGCGAACCGCGCGCCCGCGCCGCCGCTGCCGTGCACCCGGCACCGCTCCAGCGTGACCTCCGCGCCCTGCTCAGCCCGCACACCTTCGGCCCCGCACCCGCCGAGGTCACCTTCGGACAACGTCAGCGCGGCACCCGTCACCACGACCCCGGCGTCGCTCACGCCGCGCATGCTCAGGCCACCCACCGACGGCCGCGCGCCGCCCGTCACGACCACACCCGCGCCGCCGTCGATCTCCACGTTCTCCAGCCGGCCCCGCGAACCACCCGCGACCTCGATCGACGCCCCGTCACACCCCCGCACCCGCAGGCCGCGGAAGAACGGGTCCGACGAGTCGTCGATCCGCACACCCGAACGGCAACCGCTCACCACGACGCTCGCGAACTCCGTGCCGCTGCGATCGGCCAGCGCGATACCCGGACCCTCCACATCGGACACTTCACAACCCGTCACCGTGCCCGCCGCGCGCCCGGTGAACCGCAGACCGCTCCCCGCGGCGCCCTGGACCCGGCAACCCCGCAACGAGGGCGCACACGCCTCCGCGACGAACACCGCCTCCGCACCGGCGCGCTCGACGACGCAGTCCTCCAGCACCACGCTGCCCGAGGTCGCCAGGTAGAAGCCGATCCCGCCGCTGTCCGAGACCGTGAGCCTCGTCGCGGTCATCCCCGCGTCCTGCTCCACCGCGACCGCGGGCTTGCCGGTGCGGCTCACCGCGGTGTCCTCCACCGTGAGCTGGCCACGGCCGTTGAGGCAGATCCCGTTGCCGGACGCCGTGTCCACGGTGCACGCCCGCACCCGGAACCCGCCGTCGTCCGCCACCACCACCGCCGACGTGCCCAGCTCACCGAGCCGGCAGCCGTCCAGCACCCCGCCGTCCGGCGACGTGACGACGACCCCGGCGCCCTGGTCGTTGCGGATTTCGCACTCACGCATCAGCACCGCGCCGCTGTCCCGCGCGTACACCGCCGCCCAGCTGCCCGCCCGCACCTCGCACTCGGTCAGGCTGAGCTGCCCGCCGGTGACGAGCACCGCGGGGTTCTCCGGGTCCGTGGATTCGACCACCAGCCCGGACAACGCGGCGGACTCGGCCGTCAGCACGACGGTCACCCCCTCGTCGGCGACGAGCCGCACCGTGCCGGGACCGTGCTCCGCCGTGATGGTGACCGCCTTGTCCAGCACCAGGTTCTCGGTGTACCGCCCCGGCCCCACCACGATCACCGCGCCCTCCGCCGCGCGCGCGACCGCGTCGGCGATCCGGCTGTGCCCGGTGCCCGCGCTCTGGGTGACCGGGATGACGTGCTGACTCACCTGCGTTCCTCCCTCACGCACCGACCGCTTCGAGCCGCCCCTGCAGGCTGGCCGCCGCGAGCCCGTGCCGCGTCCGGCAGCCCGCCTTGAGGAACAGCCGCGTGAGGTGGTTCTCCACCGTCTTCTCGCTCATCCGCAGCTTCAGCGCGATCTGCCGGTTCGTGCGGCCCTGCCGGATCAGCTCGACGATCGCCAGCTCCACTTCGGACAGTTCCGCGCGCCGCGACCGGGCGACCGGGGCGAGCACGCCGCGCCCTTCCATGTGCTGCTTGACCTTCGCGCGCAGCCGCGTCGCACCCAGTTCGCGGGCCAGCCGGTACGCCTCGTGCAGCCACGGGTCCGGTTCCTCCGCGACCTGGCCCGCCACGAGGCAAGCCCACGCGAGGTCCGGCAGGTGACCGCGCGCCCGCACGAGCCGCTCGCCCGCCTCCGCCGCGGCGCCGTCCCGCTCGACCAGCCCGCGCACCAGCGAAACCGTCACCTGCGACACGGCGCTGTCCTCCCGGGTGTGCCGGGCCTCCGCCTCGCGCAGCGCCTGGTGCGCCCATCGCGTCCGGCCCGCCTCGACGGCGATGATCGCCAGCCGCACCAGCAGCCGGTGCTGGCCGGGTTCACCACTTTCCCTTTGCGTGTAGGCATTCCAGCCCACGCGCAGCGCCTCGTCGAGCTCGCCCGCCTCGTGGTGCAGCCCGCACTCCACCCAGCCCCGCAGCACGCCGAACCGGCCGGTCCGCTCCACCGACTCCAGCCAGGCCACGGCCCGCCGCTCCCTGCCGTGCCACACGCACATCTCGGCGGCGAGCAGCCGTGCGATCGCGAGCATCGCGGGGTCAGCGTGCTCGCACGTCTCCAGCTCGCGCGCGGCGCTGACGGCGTCCGGCCACCTCGCCTCGCGGAAACCGGTCACCACGCGGTGGAACGCCGCCAGTGGCCCCGAATCCGGCAGCCGGTAGGCGGGGCCGAACATCGACCGGAAGACCGTGGCGAGGTCGCGGATCGCACACGGCCCCCCGAACTCGGCCATCGTCCGGCGCCGCAACTCCACGGCCGGGGTGGGCCAGCTCGCCGCGAGCCCCGCGAAGGCCGACACCAGCTCCGGCGCTGCCACCGGGTCCCCGGCGAACCAGCGGTCGCAGAAGCGGAAGGCCTCGTGTTCTCCCAGAGCCGCACGCACGCGCGCGGCGACCGGCTGTCCCAAGTGGACGGATGCCAGCGCCGCCGCCGCGGCGAGTTCGGCTCGGGCAACTGTGCTCGCGGGCAGCCCGTCGGTGGCGGCGAGTTCGTCCACCAGCTCGGCCATGCGGTCGTACTTGCCCGCCTGGAACAACAACCGGACCAGCTCGGTCTGCACCGAGTCGCGATCGGCGTGGCGGAGGGCGGCGTACTGCCGCTCGGCCGCACGCGCCGGGTCACGGGTGGCGACCCGCTTCGCCTCCTCCTGCAGGAGGGCGGCCAGTTCCGGGCTGGGCGGCAGCGCGCGCCCCGCGGCCGCGACGTGGTCGGCGAGCACGCCGGGGTCCGGCGCCATGCGGTCGCCCATCGCCAGCAACTGCCCGGCGACCGCCGCGTGCAGGGCGGCCACCGCGTCCGGCCCCATCCGTTCCCGCACCGCGGCGGCCAGCGCCGGGCACGGACAGCTCAGCTTTCCCTGTGGATCGCTCAAAAGAGCGCCTGCGCGCACCAGCCGGTCCACCGCCGCGCCGCACTCACTCGCGGGCCTGCCGGTCGCCGCGGCGAGCACGGGGGTCTCGTCCACCGCGAAACCGGCGGCGCTCGAAGCCAGGACGACCAGGTGCCGCCCGGTTTCGCCCAGCGCGTCGACCTCGGTGAGCAGCGGGTGACCGGCGGGGAGCGCCACCGGCTCGGCCGGGTCGCGCAGGCACAGGTGGGTCTTCACGAACACGAGCCGGTCGCGCTCGCGGAGGTCGGCCACAGCGGACCGGACGGTGCCGGGGTTGCCGTACAGCGAGCCGAGACTCGCTCGCAGGGCCCGGCTCAACCCCGCGTCGACCGGGGTGTTGGCCAGCTGGCGCACCAGTGCGTCAACGTCCTCATCGGACAGTGGCGCGAGGTCGACGGTCCGGTCCGCGAGCGCCCACAGCTGCGCCGTTTCGTCCGGCTCACGCGTCTCGTCGAGGCACGTGGCGACGACGTGGTGACCGGCGCGGTGGGCCGGGGCGACGGCCAGCACCGCCATCGGCACGACGTCGATGTCGTCGGCCAGCACGGTGACGGGCCCTTCGGCGGCGATGCGGGCGAACATCCTGCTCAGCTCGGTGAGCAGGGCGGACTGGCCCCAGGCCGACGCGTAGGTCTCCGCCGTGCACAACCGGCTCACCGCGGTGATCGACTCGGCGAGCCGGGGGTTCGCACCGAGGCTCTCGAACTGCTCGCGGATCGCCGTCAGCACCGCGTGCGCGCCGAAGAGGTCCCAGTCCGGACGGTCGATCCGCGCGAACGGGATGGCCAGTACCGTGCCGGAGAGCTCGCGGCCCAGCTGGGTCAGCAGCGCCGTCCGGCCGCTGCCACGGGCGCCCCTGACGACGACGAGCGCCGGGTCCTGCCCGCGGCACGCCTCGGTGAGGGCTGCCAGCTCGGCCTGCCTCCCGACCAGTTCACCACGCTGGCGGGCCATCCGACGCTCCTTCCCGCTGCACCTCGTCCCACGGTTCGCCGCTGTTCGACGAGCACCCGGCTCCGGCCGTTCCGCGACCGGATAACCCGTCCGGTCCGGCGCGCGGCTGAGCCAGTGGTAATCGATCGGGCACGTGAGAGGACCGTTCGGACCGGCGCGAAAGCCGACACTGGGGAACTTCCCCCATGGAACACCTCCGTGCGGGCAACTCCTGCCGGAACCAGGTTCTGACCTGCGGCGTCCAAGTAAAGGCCAGTCGCCCCTTCGATCACGACGGTGTGTTCGTTCGGGAACACCGGAGCAGCCGGAACGCGCGAGTCTGGAGATGATCGTGGCCGTGGACGAGATACTCGACATCGTCGGCTCGCCGGGGAAACCGCCGCTCGTCACGATCACCGGGCCCGCCGGGGTGGGGCGCACCACACTCCTGGCGCGGCTGCGCGAAGCGCTGGCGCAGCGCCGGATCCGCACGGTCACCACCCAGTTCGCCCCGACCGCCGCGGGCGTGCCCGCGGGGCTCGCCCTGCGTCCCGGCGGGAGCCAGGAGCGCAGGCCTCGCCCGCCCGCCGAACCCCTGCCGTCCCCGGACAGCCCCGCGCCGTCGTGGTCGCCGCTCGGCCCGGTCGCCGGCGCCGCGACCGACCCCGGCGCGGCCCGCTGGGGTGCCGCCGCGGCCGCCGCGCCACTGCTGGTCACCGGGAACGCCGTGCTGCTGCTGGACGACGTCCAATGGATTGACGCGGACACCCTCGCCGTGCTGGAAGCCCTGGTGCGCCGCATCACCGGCACGACGGTCACGTGCGTCTGCGCCGTCCGCACGCCGACCTCCGGGATCCTGCGCACGGAAGGGCTCGCCGCGCTGCGCCGGTTGCGCGCGGACGGCCTGGTGCACGAGGTGCGGCTGAACCCGTTGGGGCGCACGGAGATCGCCCGCACCGTGCGGGAAACGACGCAGGCCGCGCCGGAGGACGCGCTCGTCGACCGGCTCGCCGCGCTGACCCGCGGGCTGCCCGCCGCACTCCACGACGTCATCGACGTGATGCGGCGGGACGGCGTCCTGCGCGTCGTCTCGAGGAACGCGTACTTCGTGCCCGGCGCGGATCCCGTGGCACTGCCCCCGGACCACCAGCTCCTGCGCGTGATCCGCGTGCTGGGCGCGGAAACCTGGGCCGTGGCCAGGGCGATGGCGGTGCTGCACCCGCTCGGCGAGGTCGCGGCCGGCCTCGTCGCCGACGCGCTGGAGGTGCCCGCGGAGGACGTCCGGGAGCGCCTGGCGGCCCTGTGCGCGGAGGGGGTTCTGCACCACAACCGGCGTGACGGCGGCTGGCGGTTCACCGTCCCCGTCGTCGCGGCCACGCTCACTGCGACCCTGGGCCCGTTCGAACGGCGGACGCTGGCGGAGAAAGCCGTGACAGCGCTGTGGTCGGATGAGGCGCGGAGCGCGGATCCGGACTACCGGACCGACCAGCTGGCGGTCGCGGGCCGGCTCGTCGATCCCGCACGGGCGTACAGCGAGCTGCTCGCCCGTGCGGCGGCGGTACTGCCCGACAACCCTGAGCTGTCCCACCGTGTTTCGCGGTGGTTGCGTGCGGCGGGGGAACTCGCGGGTGACCGTGCGCAACGCGTGATCACGCAGTTGATGTACGCCTCGAGCTGCTACGTGCGGGGGGACTACGCGAGCAGCCTGGAGGGGGCCCAGCCGCTGCTGCGTGACCTGCGTGACCAGCTCCCGCCGGAGGTCGCGCAGGAGGTCCAGGTGATGGCCGTGTGCGCGCTGCACAGCGTGGGCCGGACAGCAGAACTGGAGGAGCTCGCGGCGGGCCGGCTGTCCTGGTCGGACGATCCCGCGCCGCGCACGGTCACCAGGGCCGTCGCGCTGTGCATGCTCGACCGCTGGAACGAGGCGGGCGCGTTGCTCGGCGGCACGCGGAACCTGTGGCGGGCCAACGAGGCCTCGGCGTGCCTCGGCGGGTTGTTCGAGGTGCTTTCGCGGCTGTGGGCCGGAGATCCCGAACCGTTGCGGGACGCGCTCGCGAACCGCGAACGGTGGCCGATGCGGCACGTGGAGCGGCACCGGCTGCAGCAGGTCAACGCGTACGTGACGACTTTGTTGCTGCTGGGCGAACTCCGGCAGGCCGAACAGCTGCTCGCCGACGAAGGTGTCGACACGGCGTTGCTGCACCTGTCCGACCAGTCGCTGCTGGCCTGCCTGCGGGGTGATGCCGAGGCGGCGCTCGACTTCGCGCGGCGCAGCTACGCGGTCAGCACCGCGCGAGGCTACGACGCCGGCCGCGCCGGGACGCAGCAGGCGGCCGCGGAGCTGCTGTTGTCACGGGGCAGGCTCACCGGGGCGCAGGAACTGCTCGCGGTGGCGCGGAACCAGCGCCCGGTGCTCGGCCACCTCCTCGACGGCGCCGAGGCGCGCATCCTGCGGGTGCTCGGCAGGACCGAGGAGGCTGCCGCGAAACTCACCGCCGCCCGCACGGCCGCCGCGGGCCGCGGCCTGCTCATCGGAGCCGACGAGATCACCCTGCAGCTGGGCGAACTCGCGCTGGAACGCGGGGACACGGCGGACGCGCTGCAGCAGCTCACCGAGCTGGAACGGATCGCGGAGGCGCTGCGGACGGGGCGGGCGGAGCTGCACGTGCTGCTGCTGCGGGCGATGATCAAGCAGGACCCGTCGGCGGGCGCGGCGTGCCTCGCGCTGGCCAGGGATCGCGGGCAGCCCGCCGAGCTGTCGTTCGTGATTGACCGGCTCGTCCGGCACGGCGCGGCGAGCCCGAAGCTGCTGCCGGAGGCGTACCGGCTGCTCGGTGACCTGGACGCGCTGCTGTACCGGGCGTGGCTGCGGAACGTGATGCGGGAGCACGACGTCGCGGTGCCGGGGCGGCAGGTGACGGTGGCGGAGAACGAGCGGCTGCTGGCGGTGCTGGTCGCGGAGGGGCTGGGCAACAAGCAGCTGGCGCTCGTGCTGCGGACCAGCGACAAGAGCGTGGAGGGCCGGCTCAGCAGGCTGTTCGCGCGGACGGGGCTGCGCTCGCGGATCGAGCTGGCGGCGGCGTTGTTGAGCGGGGAGTACCCGGGGTGAAGCGGGGGCGTGTACAAAAAACCCGAGCCACGGGTGGCTCGGCGACGACGAGGGCTTGCGGTTCTCAGTGACGTCGTATGCGACGACGCGCTGCGCCGAAGATCTTCTTCGCGACGGCGGGCGACTTGTACGCGAGGGGAACGGTCAGCGCGACGAGCGCGGCCGACACCGGGGACACGCCGAGGAACACGAGCAACAGCGTCGCCCCAGCCCACATGATCAAGTACTCGAGTCCGCCCCCGACCGACACCGAGACGGAGACTCGCCCGCGTTCGCGGACGAAGTGCGGGCCCTCGTCCGGAGGTTGCTCGTTCGTGAGGTCGGTCTGCTTGATCGCCATCGCGTCCCCCTGAGTGATAGGGCCGTTTCACTCCATAATATCAGCGATGCACGTGATTACCAGACGCTTGCCTTACGATGAGCAGTTGATCAACATACGTTAGTTTGCTACTCCGAAAGGGGCGCTAGCCACACCGCACTTGATCGCCCACTGCTACGAGACCTGCGACTTCCACCCACAGAGAGCAATGAAACCGGAGGCCGGTAGGCCAAACGGGTGGCACTTGACAGAGTGTCGACTTCCGTCGCTCCACCATCTTGTTGCTGCAAAACGTATGGCTTGGTATAGTCATTTAAACAGACATCTAGCATACGTCAGACTTGAAATGCGCTGCATGGGCAGACGCGGGGGGTTGGAAGGTTAGCGACATGGGCACAGTGGAGAAGGACCGTGAGACCGCGGACGAGACCGCCACTCAGCCTCCCCGGTCCCACAAGGGGCATTCCGGCCGCGGAGAACCTGTCGAACGGGTGACCGTCAACTTGAACAAGACGGCAGCGGCGGATTTGGAACGCACTTCGCTGACGACCGCCGAGACCAAGACCGAGGTCATAAACAAGGCGCTTCAGCTGTACGCGTTCCTGCGGAAGCTCCAGTTGGACGGTGGCGACATCTTCATCCGGGAAGCCGACAGCAAGGAACGGGAACGGCTTCGCCTGCTCTAGCTGTATCGAGCGGGTCGCGACGGGCAGACCGGTGGCGCATGTCGCGAAGGAGTTGGGGGTGTCGCGGCAGTGTGCGCACCGCTGGGTACGCCGCTACCGCGAGGAAGGACCGGCAGGCCTGGTCGACCTGGTCGCTCAAGCCGTCCACACCACTCGCCGACCCGGGTCAGCGCGGAGACCGAAACTCAGGTGGTCACCGCCCGGCAACAGATGCGGTGCGGGCCCGCCCGCATCAGCCAGGCCACGGGTGTGCCGGTCCGCACGGTCTCACGCGTGCTGGCCCGCTGCGGGATTCCCCGGCTGGCTGAGTGCGACCCGTTAACCGGGCAGCGCATCCGCGCTACCCGCCCCACCACGATCCGCTACGAACACTCCGCACCTGGCGGCCTTCCTGCTTCACGCCGCCGCCTGGTTCGCCGACCACGGCATCCCCCGCGTCCAGCGAATCCTGACCGGCAACGCCAAGAACTACGTCATCTCCCGCGACTTGCCCCTGGCAGAACGGGAAAGCAGAGCGCTTCAACGCAGTCACACCGCACTCAACGGCCAAGTGCATCTAGCCCGCCCCGCCGAACTCACTCCGTCCCGGCGTCGAGCCAGGCCTGGCGTACCGACTGCGCGCTCACGCGCCGCGAGGTCGAGCCGCCGGGGTTGAGGAGGACGTCCACGCCGTCGGAGGGCAGTGCGGCCGCGAGGTCCGCCAGGCGCGCGTCCAGCCAGCCGGGGACGTCCACCCGCTCGCGGTGCCCCGGCGCGGTGGTGACCAGCACCGTCGGCAGCCCGTCCGGCGAGGGCTCGACGATCGCCGTGCCGGAGGCGTCCACCGCGATGCCGAAGACCACCCCCGGCAGCACTTCGAGCAGGTCCCGCGGCTCCGCCCTGCCGTCGGCCAGCAGCCGCAGCACGGCGTCCACCGGATCGGTCGGGACGGCGCCCGGCACCTCGGACACGCACTCACTCAAAACTGGGACCTCTTCTTGCCGTGCCTGCCGCTCCCGCCGCTGCGGGACTCGCGGACCTCGTAGTTCGGTTGCGGACTGGGGCTGGGGCGGAACGGCAACGACGCGTCCCGCTCGTACAGCTCCCTCGGCGTACCCGCCCGGCTGCTCCGCTGCAGGCGCCGGCCGCCGTCGGACGGTTCTCCCTCCTCGTAGTACGAAGGATCGTACGACGACCTGTACGTCGCCTTCGTGCGGATCACCGGCGGGTCCCCCACGGGCAGCCCGCGATCCTTGTCCAGGTAGTAGTCGTAGATCTCCATCGACCGCCCCGGCGACGGGTGCCGCCCGGTCCGCATCGCCTCCCGCGCCAGGAACTGCTCGGCCTTCCCCTTCGGGCCGGGCGGCGGCACGAACGCGAGCCTGCCCGAGTCGTCGATCCATTCGATCGGGTTCGGGTTGTCCAGCGAGCGCACGAACGACTCGTCCGCCGCGATCCCCTCCGGCGTCAGGCCACGCGACCGCTGGTACGTCGGCGTGTACGCGTAGCCGAGGCTGGTGACCTGGGACGCGGTCGAGAAGTCGTTGCGCCGCAGGAACTCCTGCTGGTGCGCTCGGTAGTCCTTCCCGGACGCCCCGTAGATCGGCTTGCCCTTGGCCTCCCCCTTCGTCCCGGTGCCGATGTGCGCGGCGTGTGCCGACGTGCGTTCAAAGTACGCCCGACCGCGGTTTTCGATGCGGGACGCGTCCCCCGCGGCGCCGCGTTTGTCCCCGCCGTGCCCGATCAGTGCCTGGTTGGTCACGATGTGCTCGGACTGGAAGTGCTTGCCGCCCTTGAACGCGTCGGCGCCCCCGCTGAGCTGCCCGCCGTACTTCTGCGACAGGTACTCGGCTTCGCGGTCCTTCGCGCCGTACGTGCCGATCGGGTACGACGTGCGCGGCGGTGGAGCGGGCGGCAGCGGGTCGGGCGCCGGGCTGACGCGCCAGTTGTCGACGCGCAGCGGGGTGCGTTCGCGGTAGCTGCCGCTCCGCGTCAGCGAAGGCGGGCTCGACGAGCGGCCGCGGTCGACGCTCACGCTGCGCGTGCGGTGCCGTGACCCGCTGTTGATCATGTTGAACGCGGCCTGCGACGACAGCGGCGGAGCCTGCCGCCGCGACCGGCGACCGCGGTCACCACACGGTGCCGAAAGGCCCAGCGGGTCCAGTTCGTGCAGCGGGTTCGCCACGTACGCCACCGGGTTGGGCGCCGGGTCGAGCCCGAGCGGGTCGGGGCTGAGGTACCGGGCCGTCGACGGGTCGTAGTAGCGGAAGACGTTGTAGCGCAGGCCGCTCTCGGGGTCGTGGTACTGCCCGGGGAACCGCAGCGGGATGTCCTCCGCTCCCGGCGCGGCGACCGGCACGCCCCACAGCGTCTCGCGGCTGCGCCATGTGATCCGGCCCGCCTCGTCGGTGAGCAGCACCGGCGTGCCGACCAGGTCCGTGACGACGACGCGGAACCGCTCCTCGTCCGCGGACTCTCGTTGCGCCACCGGCTTCCCGGTGTCGGGGTGGTAGTCCCACGTCCGCACACGCCGGGTGCCATCGGGCAGCCGCAGCTCCGCCTCGACGAGCGTCGGCCCGTCCCAGGTGAACAGGATCTGCTCGGCGATCCGGCCGTCGACGATGCGCTGCTTGGCGATGCGGCGGCCGAGCGGGTCGTAACGGTAGTGCCACCGCTGCCCATCGGGAGTGTCCACAGTGGTCAGCTGGTCGAGCGAGTTCCAGGTGTAGCGCCAACGCTGTCCGCCCTCGACGCGCTCGACTACGCGCCCGCACGCGTCGTAGGTGAACTTCCCGAGCAGCGCCGTGCCCGCGAACCTCCGCTGGTCGGCGAAGTTCTGGTAGCCGGCGAACGTGACGTTGCCGAGGTCGTCGTAGCGGTAGCTCTCCGCGCCGCCGGGGCCGCGGACCTCCGCGACCCGTCCCGTGCGGTCGAGCTGGAACTCCGTGGGACCGAGTTCGTCGTCGCGCACGGCGGCGAGGCGTCCGTCGGCGAAGTACTCGAACTCCCGGCGGGTGAAGGTTTCCGGGCCGTAGACGTCCTGCACGGTCATCGCGCCCGCCGCGTCGTGCGCCTGCCCCAGCACGGCGACGCCGTCGACGCGGCGCTCGGTCTCCATGCCGCGTTCGTCGTGGCTGAAGCCCAGCACGTGGCTGCCGGTGGCGAGCATCGCGGGTTCGCCGTCGGGCCCGAAGTGCCACAACGACACTGCTCCCGAGGGTGTGCGCCGCTCGACGCTCCGCTGCTCGTCGTGGTAGGCGAAGGTGACGGTGCGGTCGTCGACGATCTGCTCAAGGACGTCGCCACGCTCGTCGCGCACGATCCGCAGCGCACAGTCCGGTGCGTTCGCGGTGAGCAGCCGGCCGAGCGGATCGTAGGTGTAGCGGGTGGTGCCCTCGGGCGTGTGCCTCGCGACGACGTTGCCCAGCAGGTCGTACTCGTACCGGATCGTCTGGCCCGCCGGGGTCAGCACCTGCACCAGCTGGCCCGCGGCGTCGTAGGCGTACCGCGTGGTGCGGCCGTCGTAGTCGGTCTGGGCGACCATCCGGCCTGCGGCGTCGTAGTCGTAACGCCACTGCAGCCCGCCCGCGGTCGTGACCGAGACGAGCCGGAGTTCACGGTCATAGGCGTACGTGGTGACGGAACCGTCCGGAGCGGTGGTGGTGAGCGGCAGGCCGAACATGCCGTACGTGGTGCGGCTGACCCGGCCCATCGGGTCGACGTACTCGACCTCGTTGCCATCGGCGTCGTAGCGCCAGCGTTCGCGTCCACCGCCAGGCCGCCCGCGTGACAACAGGTTGCCCTCGACGGTCCACTCCCACGTGACCTCGCCGTACGCGTCGGTGCGCGACCTCGGGCGGCCGAACTGGTCGTGTTCGGTGCGGCCGAGGACGTCCGGCGCGTGCTCCGGGAGACCGGTGAGATCGGCGTCGGCGGGTGCCTCGGCGACGCCGACCGGCTGGCGCAGCGGATCGCCTTCGTAACGGCCCCGCCAGACACGCTGCCCGTCGTCGGCGGTCAGCTCCAGCGCCCCGTCCTCGCCTTCCGTCACGGCGACGCGGCTGCCGTCCGGGCGCACGATTCCGGTCAGCTCGCCGGCGTCGTCGTACTCGAAGGCTGTCGTGCGGCCCAGCGGATCCGTGCGGGACAACAGCCGGTCGTAGCGGTCCCAGCGGAACACCGTCTGGCCGCCGAGCGGGTCGATCTCCCGCACGACCTGGTTGGCGTCGTTGCGCTCGGTGTAGCTGACGTTGCCGAGCGCGTCGGTGTACGCGGTGAGGTTGCGGTCGTAGGCGAACGCACCGTCGGAGTAGCCGCCGTCACCGAGGGTCCGCACGCACCGGCCGTCCTCGTCGTACACGTACCGGTACCAGCGGCCGGCGCGGTCCTGCCAGCCGGTGATCCGGTCGGCGTCGTCGTAGTCGAACACCACGGGCAGGCCGGAGGAGTTGACGACGTGGATCAGCCGCCCCCGCATGTCGTAGCCGTACCGCAGCACGACGACGTCGCCCATCTTCAGCTCCACGATCCGGTCGCCTTCGCGGTGCAGCGTCACCGTGGTGCCCGCGGAATGCGTCAACGACGCGGGCGCGCCTGCCTGGTCGTACTCGACGCGCAGCACTCCGGAGGCGTCGCGTCGTTCCACCCATGTGCCGAGGTAGGTGAACACCAGCGCCTGCGTTTCGCGGTCGAGCAGGTATCCGCCGTCCGGCAGCAGGTGCAGCGGCCAGCGCGGTCCCTCGACCGGCAGTGCGGGCTCGTCACCCGTCGGCAGCGGGTAGACCAGGACCCGGCCGTCTTCGGCGACGTACACCGCTTCGCCGTCGCCGATCTCCAGCCGTTGGTCCACTGTGGACGACCACGACGGACCGAACCACCGTCCCGCGCGGTAGGACGACACGTGCGTGCGGTCCAGCACCAGCCCGTGCGGCAGCGTGAGATCGGTCTGCTGCAACACCATCTCACCGGTGGCCACGTCCACCGGGTCGGACTTGCACACCCGGTCGTCGCGCCCCACCGCCTGCTCGCGGGGTTCTTCGGGACGGCTGAGCGGCCCGTGGTGCTCCGCCGGGACGTGCAGGCCGAGGTCCTCCAGGCCCTGGCGGTCCACCTCCAGCAGCACCGGCTCGTCGGGCCCCGTGCGCAGCAACGTGTTCCACTCCTCCGGCACGTGCTTGCCGCGGTACGTGGGCGTGACGTGCCAGCGCGGGACCGCCCGCACCAGGTAGGTTTCGCCCTTGCTCTCCGGGACCTCCTGCTTGCTCTCGATCTTGTTCGTCAGCTTGCTCCCCGCGTTCCACGGGGTGCGGGTCGCCTCGACGACACCCGCCGTCGGTCGTGGGCTCGTCTGGTCGATGTTCGGGGCGCGGAAGTCCACGCTGCCCGTGAACCCGGCGGTCAGCTTCCGCTCGCTGGTCGACTTCGTCGTGCGGGTCGTGTCGCCCTTGGTCTCCAGCGCACCGTCCTTGACCGGGCCCAGCAGTTCGCGCCGCGTGAGGTCCGCGGTGACCTTGACCTTGCTCAGCGGACCGCGGTCGAAGGTGATCTCGTGCCCGCCCGCGACCGCGTCCTTCAGGTGGGTGCGCCGTTGCTGCAGGCTCTGCGCGTTGCGCAGCCGGTGCCCTTCCTGCGGGTGCAGGCCGGGGCGCGGTTTTTCGCCGTCACCGCCCCGGATCAGCCGGTCCAGCGCCTGGTGCAGCTTCGGCGCCGCGAACGGCCGCACGTGCACCTTCGCGTCCGGCGAGAAGCCGAGCTGGCCGCCCTTCGCGCGCTGGTCGGTGTGCCACGAGCCGGGTGCGGTCTCGACCGGCGGCGTGACCTGCTCGTGCGCGGGGACGGTCTCACTGAGCGGCACCGTGGACCGCACCGCGCCGGGGAGGTCGAAGCTCGCCGTCCAGGGCTCGCTGACCTTCGGGCCCGCCCAGCCGTCCGCACCAGGCAACAGTTTCGTGTACGTGCCGGGGCGCGCGTACGGGTAGACGTCCATGTGCACGGTGAGGCCGTGCAGGTACTGCACCTGCGGGCCCTTGCCGCTGCTCGTGGTCTTGGTGGTCTCGACCACGCCGGACTCGGTGCCACGCTCGGACTTGTACGTCGCGGTGGGCCCGAGTATCTGCATGCCGCCGGGGTTTCCGCGCGTACCCATCGCCGAGCCGAACGTCACCGACGCACCGGCCTGCTTGCTCGACGTGGCCTTGCTGACCGTCGAACCGGTGCCCTCCAACGCATCCTTCGTGTCCGCTGTGGACAGATGCCGGTGGAACTGCCCTTCGTCCAGCGACGCGCGCAGCACGACCATCTGCTCGACCTTGCCGAACGGCGTGTCCCCGTGCAGGAACACCGGACGGCCGCCGTTGAGCATTTCCCGCACCAGGCCCTTGAACGACTGCCGGTCGGCGGACGCGCCGAGCACGTGGTGCACGAACGTGTCGTTCAGCTCGGTGAACTTGCTCCGCCCGCGTTCGGTGACGTTGTGCGCGGAGCCGTGTTCGCCCACCCAGTCCTGGAAGTGGTGCTCGACCTGGTCGAGGAACTCCTTGACCGCCTCCGGCCGGTACAGGTCGACGGTGCCGCTGCCACGGCCGACGTTCTCCGGTGCGCGTGGCGGCGGGGTGCGCTCGGGTTCGGGTTGTGGTTCCGGCTGTGGTTCCTGGTGCTTCCGGTAGTGCTCGGCGTCGGCCGGGTCCAGTTTGGACAGATCTTCGTCGGCGAGCTTGCCGATGTGGTGGATCTCGCTCGCCGGCACCCACACGCGGGCACCGTCGGGAACGGTGACCCAGCCGTTGCGCTGCCCGCTACCGTCGTGGTGCCGCAGGCCGAGCACGTCCTGCCAGGTGTGTTTGACCGAACCCCGCAGCTCGTGCGTGGTGTCGAAGCTGACGAGGTAGCCACGTTCGACGTGGCTGCCACCCTGGGTCCCCTTGGCGCCGGCGGCGGTGTCGGCGCCGCTGCCCTTCCCCTTGCCCGCGGAGACCTGCGCCTGCGGACCGACGGAGAGCCAAGGCTGGGCGGGCCGGAACGTGCCACCGCCCACGCTGACCTTGCCGGTGGTCGAGGACTGCTGCCCCTGGCCGTGTTCGCTGGACGTGTACCCCTCGTCCTTGAACGTGTGCTGGTCGTCCCGTCCGACGATCCGCGGTTCGCCGAGTGTGGTGGACAGGTCCAGCCGCGCGGAGATGTCCCGCGAGCCGAAAAGCCCACCGGTGTTGTCCGTCTGCAGGCGAACGCTGTCGTGGTAGAGGGCGGCGCGCTCGAACCGGGCCATGCGGGCGTCGATCCCGGTGAAGGTCTCGAGAGCGTCGAGCGCGGCCGTCCGCTCGTCGGGTTTGCCCGGCTCGCGGACGTTCTGCGACCCGCGGTGTTCATCCACATTGGCCGGACGCGACCCGGTGAAGGGACGGCTCAGCACCTCGCGCCACCGTGACCAGCGCGGCGAGTCGAGCAGCTTCGCGGCCGTCTCCGGCAGCTTGGGCACGGGACGGAGCGATTCGAGCTCCGAGCCGGCCGGCAGGTTCCCGGCGCGCTTCGGTTTCGGCGGGGTGCTGCCCTCGTGCCATTTCGGCTCCGGGGTGGCCCCGGTGGTGTGCTCGAAGCTCGTCGCCGGCGGGCGTCCCGTCGTGACGTCGACGTGCCCGTCGATCGTGGTGACGTGTTCGGTGCCGTCGCCGTGCCAGCTCTGCGGTTCGCTCGGCGAGGACCAGCGGCCACCGATCCGCACCTCGAACTTGCCGGGGTAGCGGTAGCTCGCGCGTTCCCCGTCGGGGAAGGCCTGCTCGTGGCCGCTGCCGTGCTTTTCGGTCTCGCTGCGGCCACGGCTCCATTCGCCCGTGACACCGCTGTAGCCGTAATTCCCGTGGCCGTAACCGCTTCCCGTGATCCCGGCCGAGGTTTCGGTGGTCCTGGTGGTGGTCGTGGTGTCCTCGTGGGACAACGACAGCTTCCCGCCGCCGCCCTTCTCCCCGTGCAGCGCGACGCCGTTGCCGGTGTTCAGGTCGCCGTGCACGAACACGTCCGGCGCGCCGGGGTGCAGGCTGCTGAGCGGGAACCGGGCGCCGCCGCGGGCGATGTCGCGGGCGTGGTCCTGCAGGAAGGTGCGCAGCCGCTCGGTCAGGCGCGGCAGTTCCTTGCCCGGCACGTGACCCAGCAGCGACAACCTGCTCATGGTGCGCCCGGCGATGTCGTCGGCGGTGAGCTTCGGCAGGGAGTACTCGGCGTCGACGCGGTCGGCCGCGTGCCGCACCTCGGGGCTCGCCGTGCCGCTGTCAGGGGTGTCCGGGCGGGTCCAGACGGTCGCGGTGCCGGGCACCTCGTCGGCGGGACCGGTCTTGGCCTTGTTGGTGCGCACGAGGTAGGTGAGCTCGACGTGGTGCTTGTCGAGCGGGCCCTCGTAGGAGCGTTCGGTGGTGCGGCCGTGCTCGTCGACGGTGGTGGCCTCGGTCTTGGTCGCGGCGGTGCGGCTGCCCGTCGGGCCGGCGGAACCCCCGGTGGGCCCGATGATGTCCCCGGCGACGATCTGGCCACCGCCACCGCGTTTGCGGGTCTGGGACTGGGTGACGGTGATCTTGCCGGTGGCTTCGTGGCTGCGTTCGACGGACCCCTCGGTGCGGCCGTCCGTGAAGGACTTGGCGGCGTGCCCGATGCCGACGGAGACGGTGGTGGGGCGCGAGTGCCCGGCGAAGCGGAAGGTGCGTTGCTCGACCTTGCCGAACAGGTTGTGGTCCAGGGAATCCAGCCACGTGCGGAACTCGCCTGTCTCGGGGTCGTTGGCCTTGAAGCCGACCTGGCGTTCCACGTGCCGGTAGACGTCGCCGAGGCCGGTGAACCGCGCGTGCTCGATGCGGTCGTTCCCGTGCCAGGGCAGGGTTTCCTCAGGTAGTTTGTCCGCTTTGGACTCGGGCCAGGCGAGCTTGAGCGGGACGTCGACGTAGGCGAAGCGCGGCGTGCTCCCGCTCCACGGCCAGCGGCCGGGGCTGTGCACGGTGATCTTGTAGGTGGCGCTGTGGTCGCCGGTGCGCGAGTCGACGTTCGTCTCGGTGAGCTTGGTCTTGCGGCCGTGGGACGTCTCGGCGGACAGGCTGGAACCGCGGGCGTTGACGAGCCCGGACAGCTTGGCCTGGATGTTGACGAACAGGGCCGGGATCCGGATCGACGGACCTTCCGTCGTCAGCGGCGAACGTTCCGTCGAGACGGTGCGTTTCTCGGGGACGCGGGAGGTTTCGGTGGTGAAGTCGGTCTTGCCGGGGGTTTCGTCGCCGGTCTTCCGCAACCCGACGAGCTCCACGGTGACGTGCGGCCCGCCGCGGACGCCGAGGTGCTCGCGCTGGCCGCCGTCGAGGGCGGTGTGGAAGTTCTTCTTGAGGTTGGGGTCGGAGTAGGCGCGGTCGACGAGGTCGGTGAGGGCGGTCTCGTCCTTGCGCAGGCGGGGGTCGTCGTGGATCAACTCGGCGGCGGCCTCGCGGATGCGCGTGCCGTCGATGTCGCCCTCCACCTTGGGCCGCGCAAGCCGCGCCTCCCGGGCGAGCTGGGCGGGGTCGGGTTTCGGTGGGGTGGGGTTGGGGGTGTGGGGTGCGCTGGGGCCGTCGTGTTCGGGGGTGCCGTGTGGCTCCCGGGTGCCGTCGTGGTGCGGGTTCTCGCCGTCGCGGGAAGGCTGGTGCTGCGCCCCGTCGTGATGCGAATCCCCACTGTCGCGGGAGTGCTGCTCCTCCGCGCCGACGCGGCTCGGGTCGCCGCCGTCCCGGGGTGCCTGCTCCTGGGCACCGTCGCGGTGGGCGGAGCCGTGGGATTCCCGGCTGCCTCCGTGCTCGGGTGCGTCGTGTGGCTCCCGGGCGTCGTCGTGGTGCGGGGCACCGCCGTCGCGGGACGGCTGGTGCTGGGCATCGCCGCCGCGGTGTGCCTGCTCCTGGGCATCGCCGCGCTCGGGTGCGTCGTGTGGCTCCCGGGCGTCGTCGCGGTGCCGATCCCCGCCGTCGCGGGAGGGCTGCTCCTCCGCGCCAAAGCGGCCCGGGTCACCGCCGTCTCGAGGTGCCTGCCCCCGGGCGCTGCCTCGACCGGGGGCGCCGTGCGGCTCCCGGCCCTCGTCGTGGTGCGAATTCCCGCTGTCACCGGAATGCTCGCGGCCGCCGTGGTCCGGGGCACCGCCGCCGCGGGAAGGCTGGTCCTGAACCTCACCCCGGCTCGGCTCACCGCTGTCCCACGATGCGTCCTCCCGAGCCTCGCCGTGGTCGATGCCGTGCAGGTCCCGGCTCTCGCCGTGGTCGCGAGTTCGCCGTTCCTGCGCGGAATCGCCGTGCAGGTCCCGGCTGTGGTCCGAAGCTCCGCTATCGCGCCCTGTTCCCTCCTGCCTGGGCTCGCCGCCGTCCCCGTCCGGTCGGCCCGAGCCGTCGTCCTCGAAGGTCGAGCGGGCGTCGTGGAACTCGTCCTCGCTGAAGGTCGAGCGGGCGTCGTAGAAGGTGTCGTCGTCCCGGGCTCCGATGCTCTCCTTCAGCGCGTCGTAGGCAGTCGGGTCGCCGGCCGGGTGCTCGCGGCGCGGCCGCACGTCCGGGAACTGCTCTGGCGTCGTCTCCTGGAGCTTGAACGAGCCGTACTCGGCGAAGTCGTCGAACCGCTGGCCCTTCACCAGCTCGCTGAACGCCTTGCCGTTCTCGCCCAGCGGGCCGTCCTCGTCGAGCGAGACCAGCCGGAACCGGTCGCGGAACTGCTCCCGCTGCGCGGCGCGGCTGCCGTCGAACATCCACTCGTACCAACGCCGCGGCGCCGAGTGCGAGTCGCCCGTGATGGAGTCAACCGTCCTTTTGAGACGGTCGCCCTCCAGTTGCTGGTGCAGCGCCAGTCCGTGCACCTCGACCTTCGGGCCGGGCAGGCCGTCGAGCTGGTGCTGCAGGTAGTCCTGCGCGGCCAGCAGCGATTTCCCGCTCTCGGTGTAGTCGATCACCAGCAGGTTCCGGTCCCTGGGCAGCCCGCTGAGGAACTCCGCGAAGTGCGCGCCGAGCATCTCCCGCTGCTCCGGGGTCAGGCTCGGGTCACCGTCGAAAACCGGCTTGAGGATCGAGTTTTCATCCGCCGGGCCGGGCCGGAACTTGGACAGCGGCACGGAAACAGCGTGGTGCCCCTGCGCCTGCAACGCCGCCATGACCGGTGCGGGACTGCGGCCGAGGCCGACGTAGCTGAAGCGGTCCGGCGGGTAGTGCTCGGTGATCCAGTCGGCGAGGTCGTGGACGGCCGAGGTCCACTGCTCGTGGTGCTCGATGTGACGCTTGCCCGCTTCACTCGCGACGTCTCGGCGGAACTGCCCGACGTCGTCGATGTCGTAGATGCGGCGTGGCGCGTCGTTCGAGGGGTAGAGGAACTTGTGGACGTTCTCGGTCTGGTCGGGCTTCGCCGCGTCGGCCAGGCCGTGGTCCTTCTGCCACTTCATGGCCATGAACGGCGTGAGGCCGACGAGCGTGTGTTCGTCCTGCCGGATGAGGACGTGGTCCGACGGGGCGTACTCGCGTCGCGGCGGGGCTGTGTCGCTGGCTCCGCCGCTGGTGTCCCAGTACCAGTTCAGGCGCGAGTGGAGCTGACGCTCGGCCGCGTCCGCCGGGTGCCGGTAGCTGTCGATGCGCTCGGCGGCCGAGCGGGGCGGGGGCGGGCCGCTCGGGTCGCGGTCGTTGTTCGGGGGGTTGCGGCGGTTGGGGTCGTCGTCGCCGGAGCGCCTGCCGGTACGGCTCTCGGTCTCCGGCACCTGCGACAGCGGCACGACGCCGGAACTCGTTTGCTGGCTTGACTTCCCGGCGCGCTCGGGCGCGGCCGCCGTGGTGTGCGTCGTCGTCCCGTTCGCGAGCGAATTCGGCGGCACGACGGGAAGTCCGTTGCGGCTGGGGCGGGTGTCGGAGGTGCGCTCGGGCTGCTGGGTGGAGGTTTGCGGGCGGGACGGTGACTCGGTGGGCTTGCTCCCGTCCAGGCTTGTGCCGGTCTGGCTTCCCTGAGCAGGGCGGGTGTCGGTTGTGGGCTGGTTGCCTGCGGTGGAAGGCGTGCTCGAGCGCTCGGTGCTCCCGACGGGGCGGGTCGGCTCCGGCGCCGGGCGCGGAGACTCTGGGGAACTCGCGGCTGGGCGGGTGGAGTCCGTCGGAGGTGGTGTGCTCGGACGCGAGGATCCTCCGGCACTCGTGGCGGGGCGGGTGGAGTCCGCGGGAGGCGGTGTACTCGGGCGTGCTTCCCCGGTACTCGTAGCCGGACGCGTGGGCTCCGCGGAGTTCGCGGCGGGGCGGCTCGACTCCACCGGGGGCGGCGTGCTCGGACGCGTGGATCCTGCGGCGCTCGCGGCGGGGCGGGCGGGGTCTGTGGGAGGCGGTGTGGCCGCACGGGCATCCTCAGTGCTCGTAGCCGGACGCGTGGGCTCTGACGAAGGCGCCGGGCGTGCGGACTCTCCGGCGCTTGCGGCCGGGCGGCTCGACTCCACCGGCGGCGGCGCACTCGGGCGCGAGGAATCCCCAGTGATCGCTGATGAGGGGACGCTAGAGCGGGTGTCCAAAGTAGCCGGACGAGAGGAGTCGACCGGCGGCGTGCTGGGCTGGCCGCCGGATTGTGTGATCGGGCGGGTGGCCGTGGGCTGAGCGACCGGACGCGTGGTGGTATCCGTCGGCGCTGAGCGGGTGGTGCTCTGACCGTCGCCGCGGGATGCGCCCTGGTCGCCGGGTGTGGAGTTGGTGTGCGCGGTCGTCGGGGTGTGGCCGCTCGACGAGCCGTTGGTGCTTGTGGCGTCGGGAGTCTGGGTGACGTGCGTGTTTGCGGGAGAGGTGTTGGCGTGGGGCGTCTCGCCGGACTCCGCGCTGTGGGACGGCGGGGGGCTGCTGTGCTGTTCGGCGTGGGGAGTCGGGCCCGACTCCGCGTGCGTAGACGACGGCGTGTCCGTCTGCGCGTCGGGTGAAGACGAGACGCTGTGCTGCGCAGGCGGCGAGGCGTGGGATGTCGAGCTGGTCTCCGCGCCGGGCGACGTGTTGGTGTGCTGCGAAGCCGCCGAGCTGGAGCCACCGTGCTGCGCAGGGGGCGAGGCGTGAGACGCCGGGCTTGTCTCCGCGTCAGGTGACGTGGCCGCGTGCTGCAGAGCCGCCGAGCTGGAATCTCCGTGCTGGGCAGACGGGGAGGCGTGGGACGTCGGGCTTGTCTCCGCGTTAGGTGACGTGTCGACGTGCCGCGAAACCGCCGAGCTGGAATCTCCGTGCTGCGCAGGCGGCGAAGCGTGAGACGCCCGGCTCGTCTCCGCGTCAGGTGACGTGTCGACGTGCCGCGAAACCGCCGAGCTGGAGTCTCCGTGCCGGGCAGACGGGGAGGTGTGGGTCGCCGGGCCGGAAGGAGCGTGCGTAGTCGGCCAGTTGGTGCCGTGCTGTGCGCCTGGCTCTGCTGGATTCGTGTTGGTGTGGGTGGACGAACCGTCTCTGCCGCGAGTGTTGTTGTCGACGATGGTGCTGCCGTTGTCGCCCGTGGTCCTTTGTGGAGCGGTCGTTTCCGGCGAGTGCTGAGTGTTCGTGTGGCCGGGGTGCTGGTCCAGGTGGGCGTTGCTGGCGTCGCCCCGATCGTGGGACACCTCAGGGCGGCCGGTGTCGTTCCGGTGACTGCCCGAACGACCTGGGCGGTGGTCCTCCTGGCTGGTGACCTGCGGACGGCTGTCGGTACGGCCAGGGCCGGTGCTGTGGGTCGTCGGGCGGGTATCGGTTTGGCCGCCGGAACGGGTCGTCGGGCGGGTTTCGCTGTGACTGCTGTTGCCCTGCCCGTACGCCGTGTGGCCGTTCGGGGTGGGGATGAAGCTTGCCGGGGTTTGGCCGGTGCTGGGTTCGCCGGTACCTGACTGCTCGCCGTCGAAGCCGTGACCTGCACCGCGCTCGCCGTCGAAGCCACGCTGATCACCGAAGCCACGGTCGCCACCGGCGCCGTCGAAGGTGCCGTCGCCACCGAAGCCGCGGTCGCCGCCGGTGCCACGCTGATCACCGAAGCCGCCTTCGCCACCGGTGCCGTCGAAGGTGCTGTTGCCACCGAAGCCACGGTCGCCATCGGTGCCACGCTGATCACCGGTGGCGTGGCCATCGAAGTCATGCCCGCCATCGAAGCCACCCGACCGATCACCGCCCTCGCCGGGGCCGAAGTCCGGGTGCAGGTCCGGCGCGTGCACGCCACCACCGGACGGTCCGCCCGCGTGCTCGCCGCCGAAGTGGCCGCCGCGACCACCGCCGCCGTGCGGCCCCATCGCGCCGAGGATGCCGTCGAAAGCACCGCCGTGACCACCGAGCGCCTTGTTGATCGCCGGGTTGCTCGCCGCCACGGCACCGCCCTGCGCGCCCGCGTAACCGAGGTGCCCGAGCGCCCGCATCCCCGGCCCGAGGTGGTCCTTCGTCTCCTTGCCGATCAGGTTCCCGACCCCGCGCCCGGCCGACCGCACGCCACCGAACGCCGCCCCGCCGATGGCTCCGCCCGCGGCACTGCCGCCGACCGACTGCCAGTCGATACCGTCACGGTCACCGGTCCAGTCCTGGATCCCCTGGATCCCGAGGTCCAGACCACCCATCGTGCCGGCGCCGAGCGCCGCGTACTTCGCCAGGTCCTTCGCCAGCTGGACGGCCGCCTGCCCGATCTCCCGCGCCGTCAGCCGCGCGATGTTGGCCAGCAGCTCCTTCAGCAACGCCCCCAGTCCGACACGGGCCGCGGCGATCACGCTCGGCACCAGGAACGCGCCGAACAACGAGGCGAGCAGCGAAATCACCGTCGCGAGCGCCATCGCGGCCATCGCGATCAGCATGATCTTCGTCTTCT
Source organism: Amycolatopsis dongchuanensis (assembly GCF_039542405.1). Classification (NCBI taxonomy): domain Bacteria; kingdom Bacillati; phylum Actinomycetota; class Actinomycetes; order Pseudonocardiales; family Pseudonocardiaceae; genus Amycolatopsis; species Amycolatopsis dongchuanensis. Next base: position 23,585 of record NZ_BAABIB010000008.1, on the reverse strand, counting down.
GGATGTCCGCCGCGGCGTTCTTCGCCATCTTGGCGAACTCGTGCGCCTGGTCCTGCAGCTGCGTCAACGCGTCGTGCAGGTCCTTGCGCAGGAAGTCGACCGCCTTCGTCGCGGTGACACCGTCCATCGCCTGGTCGATGCCCTGCGCCGACACCAGCACCTCGGCGGCGGCGGTTTCCAGTTCCTTCGCGAATTCCGACCACGCGCCGCTCATCGCCCGCAGGCCGCCTTCGCTGCCCTCGGGCCACTCCATCCCCAGCGTGACCTTGAAGAACTTCTGCAGGGAGGCAGGGAGCTGTGTGGTCTCGTCCTCACCGCTCATCGCTGTCCCCCTCCCGATCTCACTGCTGCGAACGGTCGATCCGCTCGGCGTTGTCCTCGTCGACGCTCTGGAAGAGCTCCGAATCCTTGTCCAGGTCGTCGCTCACCTGGACGATCCCGTCCGCCGCGTCCTTGTTGTAGCCACGGGTTTCCCTCGCCGACGCGGCGTAGTTCTTCTCGAACGCCTCGCCGATGTCGTCCTTGCCCCAGCAGCCGTCGTGCCGGTCCAGCACCGCGTTCAGCTTTTCGACCGCCACGCTCAGGCGCCGTCCCGTGCCGCGCAGCGCCTGCGTTTCCCTGGCGAGCGCGGCGGGATCGAGGAAGAACTTCTCAGCCACCGTAGGTCTCCCCCGTGCGGCGGGCGGGTTTGCCGAGCACCCCGTCGTCGGCGACCCCGTTCAGCATCGGCGCCACCAGCGACTCGAGCACCTCGTTCACGTCCACCTTCCCGGTAGCCAGCCCCGCGATGTCGACGCCGGGCAGCGCGTCCGAGCCCATCAGCCTGCTCATCTTCTCGACCGACTGCGCGCGCCCCTGCCGCAGCGTTTCGACGATCAGGTGCGCGAGCTCCGCCGGTGCGATCGTGCGGTACTTCGACCCGTTGAACGCCATGTCGACCAGCTCGCCACGCCCGTCGAACGTCATCGACAGCGAACGGTCCTTCGCGTGGACCGTCGTGCGTTCCTCCTGCCACATCCGGCTCAACTCCTTGAGCCTGCGCTGTTCCTTCTCCAGCAGCGACATCGCGGCGTCCAGCTCGCCCTGCCCTGTCCAGTCGGCCATCGTCGTCTCCTTGCTGTCTCACTCGGGCTTGCCGAGCACGGGTGGTGCGCCGTCGTCGAAGTCCCACGCGCCGCGGTCGGCGCCGAGCGCGACGTCGTACTGCCGTTCGCCGTGGTGGTTCACCCCCGGCAGGTACGACAGCGGGGCCATCGGGTGCGCCCCCGCCGACGTGCCGGTCGCGCCGAACTGCTGTGCCGCGCCGAGGGGGTACGCCGGGGGCGGCTCGGCGAACGCGGGACGGATGGTGACCGGCGGGGCCCCGGGCCGCGCGGCCTCGACGGCGGCGACCGGGCGGACCTCCGCGGGGCGGTCGACCGGGGTGGCCGTGGCCCGGGCGGCTTCGGCTGCCGCGGGGCTCGACGGCACGGATGCGTGGACGGGCGTTGCCGCGGGGGTGTGGCCCGGGGTTGCGGCCAGGCTTTGGGTCGCGGTGCTTGGTGAGAAAGCGCTTGCTGGGGTTGGGGTGGGGTTCGGTGGCGTGGGGCCAGTGGTCGCGCCGGGAGTCGGCAGCGTGGAGCCGGGGGTCTGTGGCGTGGTTCCGGGAGTCGGCAGCGTGGAGCCGGGGGTCGGTGGTGTAGTGCCGGGGGTCGGTGGCGTGGCGCCGGTGGTCGCGCTGGCGCTGGGGGCCGGCGGCGGCGTGGGGGACGAAGCGGAAACGTAGGCCTTCGCCGACAGCGTCGAGGGTGGGTTCGGCGTCGGGGTGGACGAGCTGGTCGTAGTCGCCGACAGGGTCGTGACGTCATCGGCGGTCGCGGACAGGGTCGCCGCAGCGAACATCCGCAACTTGGGCTCAGCCGACACGGTCTCGGGCCGCTGGGCGTCCGAAGTGGACACTGTCGTGGGGCGCTCGCGGCGCTCCTCCCGTTCCTGTTTCCTGCCGAGGACCGGGGTGCTGCCCACGGCCTCCTCCGTGACGGTCGCCTTCAAGGGCGTGCGGCGCGGGCCGCCGACAGCGCCTGTCGCCACCGACAGTCCCCAGCCACCGCCCGTTGGTGAGAACACCGCCGGGGAGGCGCCAGCGGTCGACGCGCCACCGCCCGCTTCGGGCACACCGACGACGCCGGACTGCAGCACCTCGCCGGTCCCGTCCTGCGACGACGACCAAAAACCGTCGGAAGAATCCCACCGCTGCCAGAAACCGCCGGGGGTGAACGCCGTCGTCCCACCTGCGCCTGCGAACTGTTCAGGCAGCGGCCGGTGCAGCACCGGCGAAGCCACCAGCGTGTTGCCCTCACTGGTCTGCGTCGGGAGGTTCACGTCCTCCGGAGGGGCGGAGTGCGGCTGTCCACCGGGCAGCTCCGTGAGCGAAAGCCCGAGGTCCCGGTACGCCACGGCGAGGTCGTGCAGAATCCGCCGCGCGTCGGCGGTGAACTGCTGTTCCGACTCCGGGGTCGGCGGCGTGGCGGCACGGTGGTTCTGCAGGTCGCGCAACCGCTGCTGGGCGTTCGCGAGCGCGTCGCCGACCAGGCGCAACTGGTTGCCGTAGCCGGGTTCCCGCATGGACTGCAGCAGCAGCGTCACGTCGCCGGAGACCTCGTCGAGCACCTCGACGAACCGGTCCGAGCTGGTGCCCGTCCAGTTCTCCTGCACGGCGCGTGCCTGCGCGCGGAACTGGTCCAGCACCTCGCGCAACCGGTCCGCGGCGCGGTCGAACGCCGCGGCCTCCCGGTAGAACACGTCGGGCTGGACCTCGGTGAGCAACTGCACCAGCTGGTCGAACGTGAGCCGGTCCAGTGCGGGGTCGTCGATCGGGACGGTCGTGGGGTCGATCATCGATCAGCTCCGTCCGAGCACGGGCGGTGGCGGGGAATCGGAGTCCTCCTCCCACGTGTCCTTGTCGGCCTGCAGCCAGATCTGCGGTTCCCGCTCCCGGTTCTGCTGACCGCCCATCCCGGCGCCCATGCCCATCGGGGACATCGGCATCCCGGACGTCGCGGGCGTCATCGCGGACAGCGGGGAACTCGGAATCGCGGGCGTCGCCGCCTGGGCGAAGCTCGAGGTGCCTGGCACGGTGAGGCCCTGCTGTCGCGCCACGTCGGTGTCGAGGGTCGCCCCCAGGTGGCCGCCACCACCGACCCCGCCACCGCCGCCGGGTACGTCCGGAACACCACCGCCGCCGCCTGGCGCTCCGTCGAAGCCGGGCAGCCCGGAAATGGCCTGGTTGACGGTGTCCTCGGCGTCGTGCAGGGCGTCGGCGGTCGCGCCGGTGCCGTCGAAGCCGGGGATGTCCTCGATGGCCTTGTCGATGGCGTCCTGTGCCTGGTGCAAGGCGTCGGAAGTCGGGTTGCCCTGGCCTGACAGGAAGTCCTCGAGTTCGGAGGAGCCGCCGGTGAGGGAGTCGATCGCCTTGTCGGCGGCCTCCTTGGCCTGCTGCAACGCGTGGTCGCGCTGGTCGGCCGCCGTGCCGGGGTCGGCCAGGGAGCCGATGGCCTTGTCCGCCGCGTCCTTCGCCGCGTCCAGCGACTGCGGACCGTCCGAAGTGGACAGGCTGTCGAGCGCCTTGTCGGCTGCCGCCTTGGCGTCCTCGATGGCTTGGCGGCGGGTGGGGTCGTCGCCCGCTTGGCTGCCGAGGCTGTCGAGCGCCTTGTCGACGGCGTGCTTCGCGTCGGCGATGCTCGGGTGGCCGCCGTTCGCCGGGTTGGTGAGGCTGTCGATGGCTCGCTCGGCGGCCTTCTTGGCGTCGTCGAGGGCTTGTTGCCGGGCGGGATCGTCGGTGGCGCCGCCGGAGCCCGCGCCGCCGCCGTGGCCGGTGTCGCCGGTGCCGCTGCCGTGGCCGGTGTCGCCGGAGCCGGTGCCTGGGTCGGAGCCATTGCCCGCGCCGGTGCCGGGGTCGCCTGTGCCGGAACCGGTGCCGCTGCCGTCGGAGCCGGTGCCGTCGGTCGGGTTGCCGAGGCTGTCGATGGCCTGATCGGCGGCCTTCTTCGCGTCCTCGAGCGCCTTTTGCGCCTCGGGGCTCGTGCCGCCGGGACCGCCGGACTCGGTGGACGGGTTGCCGAGGCTGTCGATCGCCTGGTCAGCGGCCTTTTTCGCGTCGTCGTACGCCTTTTGCGCCTCCGGGCTCACGCCGCTCGACTCGGTCGCCGGGAGGCTCCCTCCGCCGCCGGAACCGGACGTCCCGCTCCCGGAGCCGGGCGTCCCGCCGCCAGTGCCGGATGTCCCGCCGCCGGTACCGGACGTGTCGCCACCGCCGGACGTGCCGCCGCCGGTGAGGCTGTCGATCGCCTTGTCGGCGGCGTTCTTCGCGTCCTGCAGGGCCTTCTGACGCTCCTTGTCGGCGTTGCTCGCGCCGTTGGAGCTGTTCGGGATCGACGGGACCGCGCCCGCACCGCCCGTGCCACCGCTACCCGTGTCGCTGCCCGTGTCACCGGCGCCGCCGCTGCCCGCACCGGTGTCGCCCGAGCCGGACGTGCCGCCGACGCCGGAATCTCCCGCGCCGCCGGTCAGTCCGTCGATGGCCTCGTCGGCCGCGTTCTTCGCGTCCTGCAGGGCCTTCTCACGTGCGGCATCGCCGGAGTCGCCGCCCGCACCCGAGCCCGTGCCTGAGCCGGAGCCGGTGCCCGCGCCGCCGCCCGCGGTCCCGTCCGCGCCCGCGGTGTCCCCGGCGCCACCGGCGAGGCCGTCGATCGCCTTGTCAGCGGCGTTCTTCGCGTCTTCGAGCGCCTTCTTGCGATCGGGGTCGTCGGTCTGGTTCGCCAGGTCGTCGATGGCCTTGTCCGCGGCGTTCTTCGCGTCGTTCAGCGCCTTGCCCCGGGCGCTGTCGTCACCGGAACCACCCGAGGCACCGCTCGAGCCGCCGGACTCCCCTGGGCCGCCGGACTCCGTCGCCGGGTTCCCGCTGCCGCCCTTCAGATCGTCGATGGCCTTGTTCGCCGCGTTCTTCGCGTCGTCGAGGGCCTTGTTGCGGGCGCTGTCGGATTTATCTTTCGAGGAAGAGTCTTTGCCTGAAGAATCGTCTGCGGAGCCATCTTGACCGGAAGAACCCGCGCCGGAAGAACCCGCGCCGGCAGAGTCCGAGTCGGAAGAATCCCCATCCGAAGAATCCGTGTCCGAAGAATCCGAGTCGGAAGAATCGTCGTCGCCGCCCTTCGAACCGTCGCCCTTCGAGTCGCCGGAGCTGTCGCCGGAACCGTCACCCTTCGAGCCGCCGGAACCGGCGCCGCCGGCCGGCGAGGACAGCGCGATGTGCAGCGCGCCGAGGTCCTGCCCGCGTTCGGAGTACTGCGTGCACAGGCTCTTCAGCAGCTCACGCAGCTTCTGCAGCAACGCCTTCTCGGACTCGTCGTGCGCGCGCTGTTGTGCGCCCGCGAGCCACACCAGCGCCTCGCCCGCGTGCGACGGGGCCGCGTAGATCATCACGATCGCGGCGGCCACGTTCGCCTTCTTGACCTCCTGCTCCTTGCGGTGCGCCTCGTCGACCGCGGCCCACCACTTCGCCGAGAAGTCCTGGATGGCGTGCCCGATGTTGCCGATCGTGGTGCCGTACTTCGTGTCGTTCAGCGTGTGCCAGAGCTGTTCGCTCTCGTTGAGGACCTTCGTGGCGTAGGTGTTGAAGGCGTCACCCGCTTCGCCCTGGAACGAGTCCTTGAGGCTCTTGATCTCCTTGCCGATCGCCTCGTTGATCTCGCCGAGCCGCTGCGTGGCCTTGTTCATGCTGGCTTCCAGCTTGTACCACGCCTCGGCGGTCTTGTTGCTGGACAGCCCGGCATGCTCCCCGTCCGCCGCGCCGTTGTGCGTGAGGTCCGCGGTCGCCGCGTCGATCTGCTTCCAGTCGGTGTACTGGTCGACGTCGAGCATCGGCGCGGACGAAACGTACGAGCCGACCGCGAGGTCGGCCGTGCTGGGGGTGTCAGCCATGGGGAAGTGTCCTCACCGAGGGGATCAGGCGGGCTTGAGCACGTCGTCGTACCCGTCGCCGTCCGAGTTGTTCTCCTCCGGCTTTTCCGGGCCACCGCTGAAGTTGTGCTGCTCGTTCTCCGTGTTCTGCGACAGCGAGGTGACGTCGCTGGAGATCGTGCTCTCCATCGTGTCGACGCGGGACTTGATCTTCCCCGCGTTGTCGCCGTCCGTGCTGGTGAAGTCCTCCGCGATCGCGGTGAGGTTGGTCTTGAGGTCGTTGAGCACGATCTTGAGCCGCTCGGCGTGGGCGACCACGCCGTTGCGCCGGTCGTCGACGACCCGTTCGAGCCACTGCGCCGTGTCGAAGTGCCCCGCGTTGGGCCACTGCGGTTTCAGCTCGTCGAACGCCGACATGTCGTCCATGATGGAGCCGAGCCGGTTCGCCGACTCCTTGATCGCGTCGCTGTTGAAAGCCGTCTTGTCGGACATGCTCGCTCCCGGATGCGTTGGTGGACGGGGAGAACCGTGCCGGGCCGGGGTGGCCGGCCCGGCACGCGGTCACAGCGCGAGGCTCTTGCTGCCGCGGCTGTCGGTCGACTTCATCCCGTCCGAGCCGTTCTGCAGCGCGGTCTTGGTGAGGTCGAGGTTCTGGTTGCTGCGCTCGAGTTCGGCCCGCAGGTCGTTGGCCGTGTTGTTGTAGGTGCTGGCCGTGCTGCCCTCCCAGGTGCCCATCAGCGTCTGCACCTGGTGCTGCAGGTCCTGCGTCTGCTGCTCGATCTCCTGCACCTTGCGCTTCATGACGCCGATGCAGTTCTCGATGACCGTGTAGTCGTAGGTGATCAGGCCGTCCGCCACGATGAAGTCCTTTCTGTACCGTCTGGATAAGCGCTTTCAGCGGGCTCAGCCGCCGAGGAACGACCCCACCGGCGAAACGGTGTTCATGATCGCCCTGGTGTTGTCGGTGTCCTGCATCTCCTGGTTGTTCGCCTCGGCCTTCATCGCCTCGGCCATCAGGTTCATGTTGTCGAGAACGACCTTCTTCACGTTCTCCTTCCAGGAGGTGTAGACCTGCTCGAGCGCCTTGGTCATCTGGCTGCTGCTGCCCTGCAGGGTGTTCTGCACCTCGACGTGCAGGTTCTCCAGCTGCTGCGCGATGTCCTGCGCCATGTCCACGTGGCGCTGCGCCTGCGCGTCGATCTGCGCCTTGTCGAATGCAGTGTTGCTGTGTGACACCGGTCTTTACCTCCCGGAAATTCGCGTCGTGCCCTACGTGGACCAAGTTATTGCGGACGGTCCGCGCGGCGACGGGAAATTCCCGCCGGAACGCGGACCTGAGGAAATCCCCTCAGGAAGCCGGTCCCTGGTTCTGCAACGCGGCCTGCATGCTCAGCACCGGGCCCGTGGGCAGCAGCGCGAGCAGCTCCGCGGGCAGCCGAACCACGTCGGAATCGCTGTACCCCAACGCCGCCATGGCGTTCGCGTCCGCGACCGGGAACCGCACGCCCGTGTCCGTCAGCAGGTACGCCGCTCCCGGCGTCGCGCCGGGAGCAGGCAGTTCCCTTGCCAGCACACCGGTTCCGCCCGGAATCACCACGCGGTCCGCCATCGTGCCCGCGACGTGCCGGGCGACCGGCATCGCATCGGAGTCCACTTGCGACTGTGCGAGCAGCTCGACGGTGGTGGCGTTCGCCTTCGGGTCGTACCGGAGGCAGGGCACCGTTCCGTTCGGCGGGGTCAGCAACTCCGGCGGCACCGGTGGCAGTCCGTCGCCGATGGTTCCCGTCGCGGGCACGCCGGTCAGCGCACCCGGGCCGACCTGGATCGGCGCCACCGGCCCGTCGTGGTACGCCTGCCTGGTCACGGGTGCGGCGAGGACGAGGGCCGCCGCGGTCCGGCTCAGCGGCACGAACCCGTCGCCGCGGACCAGGTACAGCTGGTCGGCGTCGATCGCCGGGTTGCGCACCTCGTACACCTGGCCGATCACGCTCGGCCGCCCGTCGACGACCGGCCCTGGCTGGCCCACCCGGCCGAGCTGGGGGACCGCGAGGTCCGGTCCGGCCGGGATCGGGTTGAGCCAGCTGGTCGTCACCGGCGTCGCGGGCACCCCGCCGTAGCCGAGCGCGTCCAGCGCCCACCGCTCCGGCACGCGGTGCCGCCTTCCCTGCCACAGCAGCCACGTCGCACCGTCTGGTGTGGACACGAGCAGTGCTTGCCCGGTCCCGAGCGGTGCGCTTTCCCGCTGCGCCAGCAGGACGGTCACGACGGGGGTGCCGCTGGGCGTGAGTGGTTGCTGGACGCAGACCGTCCACGCTCCGCTGGTGAGATTTCCCGCCGTCGGCACCGAATCGGGCGCGCCCGCGATGCCGATCGGTTGCCCCACCGGTGTTCCGGCCAGCGAGTTGCGCGAGACCGACACGACCGCGCCGCCGGAATTGGCGGCCACGAGCCGGGCCGAGGCGTAGTTGAGCACCGGGCGCAGCTGTCCGTCGAGGTAGACGTACCGCGCGCCGGTGCTCTTGTCCATCACGATGGTGCCGGCCTGCCGCCAGGACGTGTCGCCGCCGGGCACGAACAACCCGTAGATGCCGAACACCGCGACCAGCAACGCCGCGAGCAGGAACCCCATCACGACACCGGTGTTGAGCCTGCGGTTCGGGCTCTCCAGCCGGTCCGGGCTGCCGTGCGTCACGGCCGCCACGAGCCGGCCCACCACGAAGAAGTAGGCCTGTACCTGGTCCTTGCGCGACTGCATCAGCCGCTCAATCCCCGCACGAAGGCGTAGACGTGCAGCACCTGCAACAACACCGGCAGCACCGCCACCGCCGTCACCGACTCCAGGATGTCCACCGCGCGGCCCCAGTACGGCCGCAACCGCCGCCCCGGCAGGTAGTTGCCCAGCACGAGGAGCAGCACGCCGACGACCACAGCGGGGAACCACAGCGCGAGCAGCCGTTCAAGCAGGTCCTGCCCGACAGCGAGACGCAGCAGGTTCGCGACCACGGTCACGCCAGCGGGGACCAGGACCGCCCACCGCTGCACGATCCCGTCCGGGTGCCGGGACCGCAGGAACAGCAGGAACGCGATCACCAGGGACAACGCCATCAACCAGCCGTCACCGTCGACGACCAGCATCGGCAGCAACAGGGTCTGCGCGAGCCCCAGACCGACGTGCAGCGCCCGCGAGTAGCCCACCGTCGCGGCGCCGCGGTCGATGACGACCTGGTACGGCACGGGATCGATGTCCTCAGTGAGTTCGGCCGCGCTCGTCGGCAGCATCGGCAGCGTCAGCCCGGACAGCCGGAACGCCGTGGCGGGTACGAAGATCCCGGCCAGCAGCGTGACGACGAGGCCGATCGCGGCGGCCTGCTGCGGAGACGCGGGGCTGACCGAGCCGACCAGTCCCGGCACGACCAGTGCCGCGGTCGTGGTGATCCCGGCCGCGAACAACGCCGCCGAGTCGGCGACCGCGAGCAGGCCCAGTACCAGTGCCAGCAACGCACCCGCGGCACCGCACGTCAACGCCATCATGCCGGTCGCGACGGGGTCCATCATGAACACCAGCAGCACGCCGGACAGCGCGCCGTAACAGGCTGCGACTCCGGCGAGGATCGTCGCGACGACCGGTTCCGCCGCGCCCCTCGCCACCAGCGCACTGCCCGCGAGCAGCGCGAACGTCACGAACCCGCCGAGCGACGCGGTCAGCGCGTCCGCGCCCGCCCCCGCCAGTAGCGGGATCCCGAGCAGCAGCAACACCGCCGCCCCGATGCGCAGCATCACGCGCGTGCGCGCGGGCGTCCACGCGCCGGGGTGCTCCCTGACCTGCTCGCCCACGCCGTCGACCAGGTCGTCGTAGTCGATCGGCGCCAGCTGGTCGGCCCTCGGTCGCAAGTAGACGGTCTCACCGTCGAGCAGCCCGAGCTCGGCCGGGGTGCGGTCCTCGTCGAGCGGGGCTTCGCCGAGCCGTTGCACGACCCAGCCTTCGTGGTCGGCGCCCTGTTCCACCCATTCGGCGCCGAACTGCGGCAGTACCGCGGGCAGCAGTTCGGCCAGCGGTACCTCGACCGGGAGCGCCACGTCGATCGCGCGGCCGCCGAGGACGAACCGTAGCCTTCCCGACGCGGTTGTGCGATGCTGTGGACGTTCTCCGGTGGTGGGCAACTCCTTCGATACGGACATCCGGCGTCAGTGGTCCTTCCTGCCAGGGCTTGAGACCGCGACCCGTCCGGAAGCTAGCCACGCGGTCCCCTTCATCCGGGGTCCGGCGGGCGTGGTGACCGGGATCAGGGGAAGTCCACTCACCAAGGGAGAGCGCGTGAGCACGGTGCTGTTCACCCGGCGCGCCCGGCGCCCGAAGCCGCCTGCGCCCGCCGACGAGGTCGTGATCCAGGAGCCGCCCGTCGTCCCCGAGGACATCGGCGGCGGGATCAGCTCGGTGCTGATGTACGCGCCGATGGGGCTGGGCTCGCTGGCGATGGTGCTGATGTTCGTGCGCCCCGGCTCGGGCGTGCTCGCCTACATCGGCGGCGGGCTCATGGTGCTCTCCGTGATCGGCATGCTCGTCGTGCAGCTGCTGCGCAGTTCCGTGACCCACAAGCAGAAGCTGCACGGGCACCGGCGTGACTACCTGCGGTACCTGGCACAGCTGCGCGGCCGGGTGCGGCGTTCCCTGACCCAGCAACAACAGGCGGCGCGCTGGATCCACCCGGACCCGCGGTCGCTGTGGTCGCTCGCGCTCGGTTACCGGCTGTGGGAGCGGCGGCCCACCCACGACGACTTCGGCGAGGTCCGCATCGGTCTCGGCACGCAGCGCTCCGCCCTGCGGCTCGTGCCGCCGGACACCAAACCCGTCGAGGACCTGGAACCGTTGTCGGCACACGCCTTGCGCCGGTTCCTGCGCGCGTACTCGACGCTGCCGAACTCGCCGATCGCGGTCTACCTGCGGGGTTTCGCGCAGATCCAGTTCAACGGGGACGACGACGCCGTGCTCGGTCTGGTGCGGGCGGTGCTCGGGCAGCTCGCCACCGCACACGCGCCGGGCGACGTGCGGATCGTCGTGTGCGCGAGCGAGGACCGGCGTGACCGCTGGGACTGGCTGAAGTGGTTGCCGCACAACCAGGATCCGGAGAACCGGGACGCGGCGGGCCCGCGGCGGCTGGTCGCGGGGAGCGTCGCCGAGGCGGAGTCGATGCTCGGTGGGCGCGCCTTCACCTCCCGGCCGCGGTTCGAGGCGGGCAGCCCGGTCACCGCATCCGAGCCGTTCGTCGTGCTGTTGCTGGACGGCATCGCCGTCGCCGACGACCACCGCGCCGCCGACGAGGGCTACCGCAACGCGGTCGTGCTCGACGTCTCCGGCTGCCTGCCGTGGCAGTCCCGCCCCGGGGCGCTGTTCCTGGAGGTGGACGCCGAGCAGGTGAGCACGGTGTCGTTCGACCGCCTCGGCAAGCCCCACAGCCGTCCGCTGTGCCGCCCGGACAGCCTCAGCACCACCGCCGCGGCCGCGCTCGCGAGGACGATGGCGCGCTTCCGCATCGGCGAGGCGGCCGAGGCCGAGGAACCGCTGGCCGTGGACTACGACCTCGCCGGCCTGCTCGGGCTCGGTGACCTGCGCACGTTCGACCCGGTGAAGTACCGGCGCGAGCGGATGAACAGCAAACGGCGGCTGCGGGTGCCGATCGGCATCAGCGCGAGCGGTAAACCGCTGGAGCTGGACATCAAGGAGGCCGCCGAGGACGGCATGGGGCCGCACGGGATGTGCATCGGCGCAACGGGTTCCGGCAAGAGCGAGCTGTTGCGCACGCTCGTGCTGGCGATGGCGACCACGCACTCGTCGGAGGACCTGAACTTCATCCTCGTCGACTTCAAGGGTGGCGCCGCCTTCCTCGGGTTCGACCAGCTGCCGCACACCTCGGCGGTGATCACCAACCTCGCCGAGGAGCTGGAGCTGGTGGACCGCATGCAGGACGCGCTCACCGGCGAGCTGAACCGGCGCCAGGAACACCTGCGCGCGGCGGGGAACTACGCGTCCCGTCGCGACTACGAGGCCGCGCGGGCGCAGGGCGCGCAGCTGGAGCCGATGCCGGCGTTGTTCATCGTGATCGACGAGTTCAGCGAGATGTTGTCCAGCAAACCGGAGTTCATCGACGTGTTCGCGATGATCGGGCGGCTGGGCCGGAGCCTCGGCGTGCACCTGCTGCTCGCGTCGCAGCGGCTCGACGAGGGGCGCATCCACAAGGTGGAAACCCATCTGTCGTACCGGATCGGGCTGCGCACGTTCTCCGCGATGGAAAGCCGCAGCGTGATCGGGGTTCCGGACGCGTACGAACTGCCCAACAGCCCCGGGAACGGCTACCTGCGCCCCGACACGCAGACGCTGATCCGGTTCAAGGGCGCGTACTCGTCCGGGCCGTACCGCAGCAAGCGGCGGGTGCAGCACCGGGAATCGGTGGACCAGCACGTGGTCGCGTTCGGCACCGACTACGTGCCCCTGCCCGCGCAACCGGAGCCCGAGCCGGAACCCGTGGCGGAGCAGGAGGAAACCGAGGCGATGCTGGACGTGCTGATCGAGCGCCTGCGGGGCGTCGGTCCGCGCGCGCACCAGGTGTGGCTGCCGCCGTTGAAGCAGGCGCCAACGCTGGACCAGCTGTTGCCGCCGTTGGTCGACGATCCGGAGCTGGGCCCGCGTCCGGCGGGTGAGCTGCAGACGTCCACTTTGTCCGTCCCGGTTGGACTGGTCGATCTGCCCGCGCAGCAGCGGCGTGAGCTGTTGACTGCGGATCTTGCGGGCAGCAAGGGGAACGTGGCCGTCGTCGGTGGTCCGCAGAGCGGCAAGAGCACGTTGCTGCGTACGCTGATCAGCTCGCTGGCGCTCACCCACACCGCCGCCGAGGTGCAGTTCTACTGCCTGGACTTCGGCGGCACCCTCACGGCGTTGTCGAAGCTTCCGCACGTCGGCAGCGTGGCGAACCGCCTCGACCGCGACCGCGTGACGCGCACCGTGCTGGAGATGGTGAACCTGTTGGCGCGTCGCGAGGCGTTGTTCGCCAAGCACACCATCGACTCCATGGCCAGCTACCGCCGGGCTCGACGCGAGGGCCGGTTCCTCGACGAGGACCCGTACGGCGACGTGTTCCTCGTGGTGGACGGCTGGTACTCGATCCGGCAGGACTTCGAGGAGATCGAGGACCGGTTCAGCGAACTCGCCGCGCGGGGGCTGAGCTTCGGCATCCACCTGGTGATCGCGGCGAACCGGTGGTCGGAGATGCGGCCGTGGCTGCGGGACGTGCTGGGCACGCGGTTCGAGCTGCGGCTCGGCGATCCGGTGGACTCGGAGGTCAACAGCCGCGTCGCCGCGACCGTGCCCGCCATCCCCGGGCGCGGGATCACGACGGACAAGCTGCACTTCCTGACCGCGCTGCCCCGCATCGACGGCCACCAGGACAACGCGGATCTCGCCGACGCGACGATGGACCTCGCGGACGCGCTCGCCGTGCCGGGTGCGCCGAGGGCGCCGCAGGTGCGGCTGCTGCCGCACTCGCTCACCGTGTCCGAGCTGCCCGCGCCGACCGCGCCCGCGCCCGAGGCGGAGATGCGGATGCCGCTGGGCATCGAGGACGTCGCGCTTTCCGTGCAGTGGCACGACTTCGACGCGTCGCCGCACCTGCTCGTCTACGGGGACGCCGAGACGGGGAAGACGAACCTGTTGCGCCACATCGCCCGCAGCGTCGCGGCGCACCACGGCCCCGACGAGGCCCGCGTCATGTTCGGCGACTTCCGGCGCGAACTGCACGACTCGATCCCGCAGGAGCACCAGATCGAGTACGCCGTGAGCGCCGACGCGCTCGCCCAGTCGGTCACGAACGCCGCCGCCGCGTTGAAGAAACGCGTGCCGGGGCCGGAAATCCCGCCGAGCCGCCTGCACCGCCGCGACTGGTGGACGGGCGGGCGGCTGTACATCATCGTGGACGACTTCGAGCTGGCGGAGTCCGGGATGGGCGGCGGGCCGCTGGACCCGTTGCTGCCGCTGCTGCCGCAGGGTGCGGACATCGGCGTGCACCTGATCATCGCGCGCAGCACGTCGGGGGCGAGCCGGTCGATGATGAACCCGGTGATCCGGCGGCTGTGGGAGCTGGGAACGCCCGCGCTGCTCCTGTCCTGTCCCAAGGAAGAAGGCGCTTTCCTGGGTAACCTCCGACCGCGGACGCTGCCGCCGGGGCGGGCGCAGTTCGTCAACCGACGGCGGAACGTGCGATTGGTCCAGACCCCGCTGGCGGACTGATCACGGGCGGCGCTCGGCCGTCCTGGCCGGGCGCCAGCCCCGTCGCCGTCCTGCGGCCGACAGGCGGGAAACCATGACGGCGCCGGGGATCAGCACCACCAGCGCGAGGACACCGAGGATCGCCAGCACCGGCCCGACCTCGTCACGCACGGGCGCGGCGGCCGCGCGGGCCGGGGGCGGGGCGACGACCGTCGCACCCGCGGCGCCTTCCTCCGGCAGCACGGCGGTCACGGCGGCCTGGGGGTTCACCGTTCCCCAGCCCAGCGCCGGATCGGGCAGGGCGGCCGCCGGGTGGTTGGCCGTGACCTCCAGCCGGTGCCGCACCTGGGCCGCGCTCAGCTGCGGGTGGTAGGACCGCACGAGCGCGGCGGTGCCCGCCACGAACGGTGCGGCGTAACTGGTTCCGCTGCCCTGCCACTGGCCGGCACCGCGCGGCCCGACGCTCACCACGTCGACACCCGGCGCCACGAGCGCGAGGTACGGCCCGGTCTGGGAGAAATCCGCGTGCTGCCCGGTGGAGTCCACCGCGCCGACCGCGAGGACCGTGGGGTACGACGCCGGGTATGTGACGGGGTCGCCCTCCTGCGCCCCGTTCGCGGCGGACGCGACCACGACGACGTCGTGCGCCTCGGCGTACTGCACGGCCGCGGCGAGACCGGCGTCGGGCACGCTGGTGCTGGCGGACACGTTGATCACGCGGGCGCCGGCGTCCACCGCGCGCCGGATGCCGTTGGCGAGCGCGGTGGAGGTCAGGGTGCTGTCGGCGGGCGAGGTGACGCGGATGGGGAGGATCGTCGCTTCCGGTGCCACGCCGGTGAATCCCGTGCCGGGGGCGGGCGCGGCGGCGATGATCCCGGCGACGAACGTGCCGTGGCCGTAGCAGTCGTCGTCCGCCGTACCGCTGCCCGCGACGTCCGCACCGGGGAGGACGCGACCCGCCAACTGCGGCGTGTGGGCGTCGACGCCGGTGTCCACGACGGCGACGGTGATGCCCTGGCCCTTGGTGAGGTCCCAAACCCGCTGCGGCGCGAGTTGCCGCTGTGGCCAGGGGATGTCGGGGGCGGTGCCCTGGGGTGCGGGGAGGCAGCCGCCGCCCGGGGGCAGTGGCGTGGCGGCGTGCGCGGGCAGGGTGGGGCCGAGGGTGAGGGCGGCGGCGAGCAGCGCCGCGGGCAGGCGGCGCATGGCGCTGCCGGGGCGGCGGGGTGGGGTGTGTCGCGGGTGGGGGGTGGGGTCGTTGGTCCCGGTGTGCCCCGGGTTTCGCTGCGGGCGGCCGGTCGCGATGTGCGCTGGGTGCAGGGCGGGGTCGTCGGTTGCGGTGTGCCGCGGGTTCCGCTGCGGGCCTCCGCTTGCGATGTGCCGCAGGCGCCAGTCGGCGCGGTCGGCTGCAGCGCGCCCCAAGCGCCGATTGCGGCGACCAGTTGCGGCGCTCCCCGTGCCCCAGTCGAGACGGTCGGCTGCGGTATGCCTCAGCCCCCGGTCGCGATGGCCAATCGCGATGTGGCCTGGATGCCCGTCGAGGCGGCCAGTCGCGGTCTGCCCCAAGCGCCGCCCGGAGGGGTCGGTTGCGGTCTGCCCCACGTGCCGGGCGGGGCCCCCGTTTGCGGTGTGGCCTGGATGCCGGTCGAGACGGCCAGTCGCGGTCTGCCCCGGGCGCCGCTCGGAGCGGTCGGTTGCGGTCAACTCCAGTCCCCGGTCGGAGCGGTCGGCTGCGGTGTGCCCCAGCCCCCAGTCGGGACGGCCCCTTGCGGGCAGCCACCTCATGGCGCCACCGCGACGGCCGGTTGCGGCGCACCCCAGTCGCCGGTCGGGGCGGTGAGGCGCTCGGCGGCCGCGGGGTCGTCGACGGTGCGGAGCGTGGCCTGCCTGCGCCGGGCGAGTGCGGCGTCGAGGCGGGCGAGGGCGGCGAGGTCGCGCTCGTCGAGCCCGGTGTCCGCCGCTTCGCCGGGAGCCAGCTCGCGGACGAGGACCGCAGTGCGGGGTGCGTTGTCCACTTCGGACTCGCGGACGGCCAGTGCCTTGAACCGCGCGCCGGCGAGGAACACCACTTCGTCGAGCGGCCCGGGCAGCAGTTCGGACGTGCGGCGGGCGGTGCTGGGCCAGATCAACACGTCGAACTCGGCGCCGGGGACGGTGACGTCGAGGTTGGCGGTTGCGTTGAGGAAGCCGGGTTCGAGCAGGAACTCACCCTCGGCGGCGACGCGACCCTTGGCCTGCCGGAGCACCGGGCGGCGGTGGGTGGGCAGGCGGCGCAGACCGGAAACGAGGCACGGCAGGTGCGCGTCGAGGACCGGTGCCCGGTTGGCGCGGATGGCGTCGTTGACCTTCGTGGCGCTGTGGAGGTACAGGCAGACGGCGACGTAGTCGGCCTTGGCGTCGGTCTGGCGGAGGGCGGGCCAGGTGGCGAGGGCGGCGTTGACGGTGGCGAGGGCCTCGGTGAAGGCCTCACCTGCGGCGGCTGCGAAGCGGGCCTGCTCGGCCGCGGTGCTGGCCCGGTCGGGGATGGCGAGGGCGGAGGGTGTGGTGGGCGCGGCAGGTGGGGTGGCGGCCGCGGGTGCTGTGGACGGTGCGGCGTCGTCCGATGCAGCGGGCGCGGTTGCGTTGGGCTGCGCTGCGGGTACGGCGGGCGTGGCTGGTGGTTCCGGTTGGTGGGATTCGGGTCTGCGGGCGGCGGGGATCTCGGGCTCCGCACGCTTCACCCCGCCGGAGACGGTGGGCACGGGAGGCCCGGAAACCGTGACGACCGGCGGCGCGGCGGGTTTGCGGGGCCCGGTGGGCCGGGGTTCCGGCTCCCGGTCGGGATCCGGCGCCTCCGCGGCGGAGCGGGGTTCCGGCTTCGGACGGGGCTGGGCCTCCACCGCCTCCGCGGCTGCGCGAAGCTCCAGTTCCGGGTGGGACTCCCGCTGCCGGTGGAGTTCCGGCTCCGGGTGAGGCTGCGACTCCGGCGCCTCCGCGGCGGAGCGAAGCTCCGGCTTCGGACGGGACTGGGCCTCCGCCACTTCCGCGGCTGCGCGAAGCACCGGTTCCGGGTGGGACTCCCACTGCCGGTGGAGTTCCGGCTCCGGGTGAGGCTGCGACTCCCGCGCTTCCCCTGCGGAACCGGCTTCCGGCTTCGGGCGGGACTCCGGCTCCCTGCGGACTGCGGGCTTCGAGCGAGGCTGGGCTTCCGGTGCTTCCCCGGCCGGGCGGGATTCCGACCCCCGGTGGAGTTCCGCCTTCGCGCGGGGCCGAGCCTCCGACACCTCCCCTGCGGCGCGCGGGTCCGGCTCGCGGGGGAACTCGGCCTTCGGCCGGGACTGAGCCTCCGACACCTCCCCCGCAGGGCGAGGTTCGGGATCTCGGGCAGGGTCCACCGCCGCTTCCCCAGCGCTGGATTCCTGCTTCGAGCGATCCTCGGTCTCCGGCGCTTCCCCGGCAGGGATGCGCTCCGACATCGGGTGGTGCTCGAACTCCGCCGCTTCCGCAGCAAGCCGAGACTCGGCCCCAGCCTCCCGGCGACCCCGCTCCGCGACCCCCGCAGCCGAACCCGACCGCACCTCCCCCTCCAACGGCTCACCGCCGGAGGGCCGGATCCGCAGGGTGGCCTTCCGGTCCTCGTCAAGCCCGGCGATCAGCTGCTTGGCCGCCGCCAGGAGGGGTTCCGGGTCCGGGCCGTCGATGCGCAGGGTCCAGCCCGCCGGGTCGAAGGGCGCGACGCCCCGCGCGGGTGGCGCCGTCCGCGGGCGCAGCACCAGGCCCGACGGCACGACATCCGCCACCACCTCCGCGATCCCCGGCTCCAGCGGCCGGTAGCTCCGCGGACCACACCGCACCCACCCGGCCGGCGCCCCGGCGACGTCCAGCACCTCCTGGTCCCCCGCCCCCGCCGGCTGCCGCAGCACCGTCGCGAAAGGACGGAACAGCGGCCTGCCCCCGTCGTCCACCACGACGGGTTCCGCGCCCAGCTGCACGCCCGTGCTCACGACCACCGGCCGTCCCAGCCGCACCGCCAGCTCGGCCAGCCAGTCGTGCCGCACGACGTCCGCCGTACCGGGCACGAGCACCAGCCTGCTGTGCGCGCCGGGCGGCAACCGGTCCAGCACCGCCGCCACCGCGCCCGGCTTCTCCGCACTGAGGAACACCTTGGGAAACCTCGGATCCACGACGACCGAGTACGCGAGGTCCCCCGGCTTCGCGGGCGGGTCGTCCGCGCCGCGGATGGCGAGGCCCGCCGGGACGGGTTCGGCCACCGCGCCGCCGACCTCCATCGGCTCGCTCGGCAACGCCGCTTCCCAGGCGGGCACGGGAAAACGAGCCCCGAACCGCCAGGGCGGACTCGACGCCCGGAACCGGTACCAGCCGCCGTCGAAGACGTACACCCCGGCGCCACCGACCGGCACCGGCGTCCCCCGCGGCACGAGCACGTCCGCGTTCAGCCGCCCCGAAAGCTGCTGCACGACGTCGTCCGGCAGATCGGCCGCGAGCCAGACCGCCTGGATGCCGCGTGCGTGCTCACCCATCGAGCCCGGCAACGCGAGCACCGCGTCGACGAGCGCGGACCGTTCCACCGTCGGCGACGCCACGACCAGCAGGTTCCCCGGCATCCCCGGCACGCTGGACAGCAGTTCGCGCTCCCCGCGACCACCCTCCCGGATGAGCACGTGCGGCCCGCACCACTCGGTGTCCAGCGCTGCGCGCATCTTCACCCCCACCGGGTCGAGGCGTCCGTCGTGCCACGGGCACGCCGCGACGCCCGGGGCCGCGCCGAGTCTGCCGCCACCCCGCGCCGGACGGCCGGAAAGCCACAGGCGGACCGGCGATCAGGGGAACTTCCCTCACCCGGACCGCGATACCGGCCCGGTGCCCGCACTTTTGAGCACCGCTGCGCCGAGCGACCTGCTGAAACCGCGCTGAAACCGTCCTGAAGGCGGTGCCCGGCACGGTGGGAGCATGTCATCCACAGGCAACGAACCAGCCATCTCGGCGGTCGGGCTCCGGAAGGCGTTCGGGGATCACGTCGTGCTCGACGGCATCGACCTGCGGGTCGAGCGGGGGACGATCTTCGCGCTGCTCGGACCCAACGGCGCGGGCAAGACGACGACCGTGCAGATCCTCACGACGCTCATCCCCGGCGACGGCGGGCAGGTCCGCGTCGCGGGGCACGACCGCGTCACCGAACCGGACGCGGTGCGCGCCGCCATCGGCGTCACCGGGCAGTTCTCCGCCGTCGACAACCTGCTCACCGGCGAGGAGAACCTGCTGCTCATGGCCGATCTGCACCACCTCGGCCGCCGCGACCGACGCCGCCGCGTCGCCGAACTGCTCGACCAGTTCGACCTCACCGACGCCGCCCGCAAACCCGCGGCGACCTACTCCGGCGGCATGCGACGCCGCCTCGATCTCGCGATGAGCCTGGTCGGCACGCCACGCCTCCTCTTCCTCGACGAGCCGACGACGGGCCTCGACCCCCGCAGCCGCCGCACGATGTGGCAGGTCATCCGCGAACTCGTCGCAGACGGCGTGACCGTCTTCCTCACCACGCAGTACCTCGAGGAGGCCGACCAGCTCGCCGACCGGATCGCGGTGCTGGACCAGGGAAAGCTCGTCGCCGAGGGCACGGCGGCGGAACTGAAACGGCTCGTGCCGGGCGGGCACGTCAGCCTCCGCCTGCCCGACGCGGACGCACTCGACCGCGCCGCCCGCGCGCTCGGCGGCACCCCGGATCCCGACGCGCTGACCCTCCAGGTGCCCAACGACGGTGACGTCAAGTCCCTGCGCTTCGTGCTCGACCAGCTCGACGCCGCCGCGGTCGAGGTCACCGAGTTCTCGGTGCACACCCCCGACCTCGACGACGTTTTCCTCGCTCTCACCGGAAAACCGAAGGTGGCCACGTCATGACCCACGCACTGACCGACTCCGCGACGATGGTCCGGCGCAACCTCAGGCACATGGTGCGCTACCCCAGCGTTTCGCTGATGCTCGCCGGGTTGCCCGTCATCTTCCTGCTGCTGTTCGTCTACGTCTTCGGCGGCACGCTCGGCAACGGGCTGGCCGGCGCGGGCGGCCGCACCGCGTACGCGAACTACGTCGCGCCCGGCATCCTCCTGATGACCGTCGCGGCGGTCGCCCAGGGCACGGCCATCTCCGTGGCGATGGACATGACCGAGGGAATCATCGCCCGCTTCCGCACCATGGCGATCGCCCGCGTGTCGGTGCTGACCGGGCACGTCGTGGGCGCCGTGCTGCAGACGCTGCTGAGCCTCACGATCGTCGTCTCGGTCGCCCTGCTCGTCGGTTTCCGGCCCGCGGCGGGGATCGGCGGCTGGCTCGCCGCGATCGGCGTGCTCGCGGCGATCACGTTCGCGCTCACGTGGTCGTGCGTCGCGCTGGGCCTGGTGAGCAAGACCGTCGAGGCCGCGAGCAACCTGCCGATGCCGCTGATCCTGTTGCCGTTCCTCGGCAGCGGGTTCGTCCCGACCGACTCCATGCCCACGTGGCTGCGGGTGTTCGCCGAACACCAGCCGTTCACGCCGTTCATCGAATCCGTGCGGGCGCTGCTGATGGGCAGCCGGGCCGGCGGCAGCGTCGCCATCACGCTCGCGTGGTGCGCGGGCATCGCGTTGCTGAGCTACCTGTGGGCGCGCAAGCTCTTCAACCGCACACCGTCCCGTTAGGACACCGCGGCCAGCACCGCCGCCCGCAGCTCCTCCGCGCTCAGGCCGGCGTACTCCGAGACAGCCTCGGAGTACGCCGCCTGTGGCACCACATCGCGAATCCGCGCCGGGTCCATCGTCGGCTGGAACTGGCGCAGGTACCGGCACTGCTCGGCGAGCGCGATCAGCCGCGCGCCGTCGCGGTCCGGCTCGGCCATGCCGAGCGCGAGCAACAGCGCGCCGCACAACGGAAGTCCGGTGAGGTAGGTGGGTTGCGCGGTGGCGGTGAGCAGGGCGGAAACCGCTTTCCGCAGTCCGGGGGAGCAGGTGCCGGACCAGGTCCAGCCGTCCGTGGCGGGCGTGCGCGACCACCGCGACGCTCTTGACCTCCAGCGTCCACGGTTCCAGGGCGGGCTCGCCGTTCGCCCCGGGCGGCCGGACGTCGTCCAGCAGTTCGACCGCGTGCCGCCACGCCCGCAGCCCGTCTTTCACCTCGCCGTGGCACAGCAGCAGTTCCGCTTGGACACCCAGGTCGAACGAGCGGTAGGTGAACCGGTCGTCGTCCGCACCCGTCCTGGCGTCCTCGGCCCAGCGTTCGGCTGCCTCGACCTCCCCGACCTGCAGCGACGCCAGTGCCAGCGCCCAGCGAAGCCCGATTTCGTCGGTCCAGACGCCGAGTTCCTCCTGCAGCCGCCACGCCTTGCCGAGGTACTGGCGCGCTTGCTCGCCGTTGCCGAGGTGGAGGTGCAGTTCGCCGAACCGGGACAACGCGAGTATGCGCATGCACGGCTGCCCCTCCCGCTCGAACACCGCCAGCATCCGTTCCGCGTCACGCCGCGCGCCGTCGATGTCGCCGTCGCCCTCACGCACGTAACTGGCGACGGCGCTGGCACCCCCGGACAACCACGGCCACGGGCTCGCGCAGTATTCGTCTAAAGTGGACATATCGAGTTCGGGCACGGCCGCGACGAGCACCGCCAGCGCGCGGATGAGCGTGTCCGGCGGCGCGGGCGGCAGGCGGCGCAGGACGTACAGCGTGCGCGTGGCGCGGGGGAACTGCACGGCGAAGGCGTACGCGGTGCACACCGCGGCCGCAGCGCGGGTGACCTCGACGAACTCGGGGTCCGGGCGGTAGTGGGACAGCAGCCGGCCCGCGTCCTCGATCAACACCGCCATGCGTCCGTAGGTTGAGGTGAAGGTCCAGAACGCCGCCAATCCGGCCACGATCGCGGCGGCCGTCGGGCCGTCCTGACGTTCGATGGCGTAGCGGAGGGCCTGGACGAGGTTGTCCTGTTCGGTGCGCAGCCGGCTCATCGCGTACGCGGGGTCGGCGCCGAAGGGCCCCTCGTAGTGTTCGAGGGCGTATTCCCGTGCCCAGGCGCAGAAATCCTCGATGACGCGGGTGTCCGTCCGTTTCGCCGCACCGAATTCGCGGACGGTCTCCAGCATGCGGAAGCGGGTGCCCGACGGGGTGTCGGTCACCTTCAGCAACGACTGGTCGACGAGTTCCTCCAGCGCGTCCGCGGCGCCGAGGCGTTGCGCGGCTTCGGCGGTGAAACCGCTGGGGAACACCGAGAGCGTGCACAACGCCTGCTGCGCCTCCGGGGCGAGGAGCTGCCAGCTCCACTCGACGACGGCGTGCAGTGCGCGATGCCGTGCCGGTGCGTCGCGGGAAGTGCCGCGCAGCGTGGAAAACCGGTCGCCGAGGCGGTGTGCGAGGTCGGCGACGGACATGACGCGCACGCGGGCGGCGGCCAGTTCGACGGCCAGCGGCAGCCCGTCGAGGTGGCGGCACAGCTCGGCCACGGTGTCGGCGGGCAGCTCGGCGCTGGGGCGGGCGGCTCGCGCGCGCTGGGTGAACAGCTCGATGGACGTGGACAGGTCGAGTTCGGGCAGCAGGTACACCGACTCGGACGACAGGCCCAGCGGCGCGCGGCTGGTCGTGAGGACGCGTGCGTCGCGGGTCAGGGACACGAGCGCGTGCACGAGATCGGCGACGCCGCCGACGAGGTGCTCGCAGTTGTCGAGCACCAGCAGTGCGGACCCGAGCGCCTGCGCGATCCCGGCGACGACGTTCGCACCAGGGCGCCGGGCTTCGACGACCCCGAGCGCGGAGGCGACTTCGGTGGCGATGTCCTCCTCACGCGTCACACCCGCGAGACCGACGAAGTGGACGACGCGCTGATCAGCCTCTCGGGCCACAGCGTGCGCGAGACGCGTCTTGCCCAACCCGCCGGGCCCGACGATCGAGACGACGCGAGCCGTGCGAAGGAGGCTCACGACGGCGGCGAGGTCGTCGTCGCGGCCGAGGAGTGGGTTGGGTTCGTGCTGGACGCCGTGGCGCACCGGGGGTTGGAGGAGGTCGCGGTGGAGTGCCTGGAGGGCGGGGCCGGGGTCGGTGCCGAGCTCGTCGCGGAGGGTTCGGCGGTAGGCCTCGTACCGGGCGAGGGCGGCGGAGGCCCCGGCCGTAGCGGCTTCGCAGCGGAGCAGCTCCAGCAGGAGCTCCTCGTCGTGCCCACCGGCGGCGGCGAGCAGGGCCGGGAGGGCCTCGGCGTGCCGGTTGAGGCGGGCCAGGGACAGGGCGCGGAGGCGGTGGAGTTCGCGGAAGGTGACGGCGCTGGCGGCGCGCAGTTCGGCGAGGGGGGTGGAGGTGGTGGGTGGGCTGGCGGCGGCCGGCCCGGTGCCGGGTGGGCTGGCGGCGGGGGTTCGCGGCGCCGCGGGGGGGCTGGCGGCCGGGCCGA
>NZ_BAABIB010000007.1:0-1302 GCF_039542405.1 Amycolatopsis dongchuanensis | reverse complement strand
GAGCCTGCCCGGGCTCGGTGACAGACAACGAGACCTGCACGGAACCCGGGGCGCATCACCGCGAGAAGGACCTCCCAGGAGGAATTCCACAGTTCGCCGATCCCGGGTAGCTGATCGGGTGTCGGGGTGGTCAGCAGTGTGTTGGACAGCAGGTCCAAGAGCGGATTCAAGGCATCAATGACCACGCCTCGAAAGAAGGACGTCAATAGGTTGTTCAGACACCCGGGCCACGAGGACAGGCTCCACAGGCTGCAGTCGCTGTCCCCGGACGTTCCGTTGTCCGGAGCTGGGCCGCTGGTTTGCGGCGGCGGGGTGGCCGAGGGCTGCGGGATACACCCCTCGCCGGCGCAACCGGGCGGCGGGGCCGTCGGTTGGCTCGGCAGGTGGCAGAACGAGACCGGCGAATCCGGCGGGCACGGGTCCGGCGTGGGAGTGGGCGTCAGGACCGGCGGCGAGGCCGGCGCGCAGGCGAGTGGCGGGTTCGGTCCGGTGCAGGGGTTCGGCGGTGCTGGCTGAGCCCGCGCAGTCACCGCGGCCACGATGCCGAGCACGACCACCAGGCTCACGAGCAGCATCGTCACGATGCCGCGGCGACCGGGACGAGGTGCCATCTCAGGCCCCCACCAGCTGCTGGAGGATCGTCACGACGACGGGTGCGAGTGCGGCGAGCCCGTAGCCGATGCCCGCGTTCTTGAAGGCGTCCTTAGCCTTCTGCACTTCGCCCGGGTCGCCGCTGGCCATGAGGTAACGGACGCCGCCGATGGTGAGGAACACGGTGGCTATCAGCGCGAGGATGCCCATGAGCCAGTTGCGGATGTTCGTCAGTACGGTGTTGACGTCTGCGGCCAGAGCGAGCACCTGAGCCGGGTCGGCGAACGCCGTGGAGCTCGTGACGACCAGCGTGGCGAGTACGAGTTCCGCGACCAGCGCGGACTGGCGGATGATCCAGGCGCACCGGTCCAAGGCGTCGCGACGAGATGAACGGCGCACGGAAACCTCCTGGCGGTCGAGCGGTGAGCACCACGCGGGTGGCTCACCCGCAACGAAGAAGTCCTGATCGGGCGGCTCGATCAGACCGGCCGCTGTCGTTGTTTCCTGGCGAAGTCGGGGAGCGGGGGATTGGTGACGGCGGCGGTCGCGGTCGGATCGGTCTGGTCCGGCTGTTCGCTCGTCTCCGCCAGCCAGATCGCGAGCCGCCGCTCGGCCCGGTGCCGGCCGCGCTGAACCTGGGCGTAGGACAATACCGCTAAGAGCTTGTCTCACTTGGTGAGTTTCTTGTAGCAGGTGATGGCGGCTCCGAGG